>DASUNJ010000465.1:0-13506 GCA_036277235.1 Thermoanaerobaculia bacterium
GGCCACGGTCTTCTCCCACGAGGGGTGGCTGCTCGCTCCGCACGGCATCGCGGTCCTGATCTTCGACAAGCGCGGCACTGGCAGCTCGGAGGGCAAGTTCGGCATGGACTTCGGCCAGCTCTCCGACGACGTGGTGGCCGCCGTGGAGTGGCTGCGCGGCCAGCCCGAGATCGATCCGGACCGGATCGGATTGGCCGGCTACAGCCAGGGCGGCTGGATCTCTCCGCTCGCCGCTTCGAAGACGGACGCGGTCAAGTTCGTCCTCGTGGGCTACGGCATGGTCGACTCGCCTGCCGAGGAGGACCGGAAGGAGACGCTCCACCTGCTCCGCAACCAGGGCTTCGGCGAAGCGGACCTCGCGAAGGCCGAGGAGCTGATCAAGGCCGGCCACGAGGTGATCCGCCAGCGCTTCGACGGCGGCTGGGAGAGGGTCGGCGAGCTGAAGGCCCGGTTCAAGGACGAGCACTGGGTGGATGCCCTGGACGACGGCACCGCCGGATCGCTCATGAGATATCCCGCCTGGGCGATGCGGATCGCCGGCCCGCGGATGATGCCGCTCGGCCTGGACCGCTACTGGTTCCACGACTCCCGTCCCATCCTGGAAAAGCTCGACATCCCCATGCTCTGGCTGATCGGCGGGGACGACGTCGAGGCCCCGAACGAGGTGACTATCGCCACGATCGACCAGCTCGCGGCCCGCGGCAAGCCCTTCGAGATCGTGGTCTACCCCGGCGCCGACCACGGCATCCTCCTCTTCGAGGAGAAGGACGGCGAGCGGGTCTACACCCGCTACGATCCGGAGTACTTCCTGAAAAAGGTGGAGTGGATGAGGCACCAGGCGGGGTTGGATGGATCGGCGCCAACCAGGAGGCCGCCTGGCCTGGAGTTGGAAACTCGTTCTAAGCCGATGCAGACCCTCACCCCCGACCCCTCTCCCATCCGCACTCCCTTCCCCCGGTAGAGGGGCGCCACCGCCCTTCCCTGACCAACAAGCTCTCGCAGCAAGCCTCCCCCTCTCCCGGGGCGGGTGTGAGTGCGGATGGGAGAGGGGGCCGGGGGATGAGGGTCCCTCAGCGCACCTCGCTCATGAGCGCCAGCGTGTTCCCCTCGGTGTCCTTGAGGAACGCCATCCACAGCTCGTGGTCGGGCATCTTCGCTATCAGGTGGGGCTCGCCGAGGAACTCGGCACCCCGGCTCTTGATCTCCTCGTAAGCCGCCTGGATGTCGTCCACCTTGTAGTAGAGGACCGAGCCGGGATGGTCGAACCCGTCCTCGGGCAGCGAGATCATCAGGCGGACTCCGCCGCAATCGAAAAAGGCCAGCCGCGGGAGAAACTCGAAGAGGAAGCGCATTCCGAGCACGTCGCGGTAGAAGGCCGTGGCCCTCGGCACGTCGTGGGCGTTCAGGGCGATCTGTCCGATCTGGTTCAGCATAAAAACCTTTCTAGAGGAGCCCGAGCTCCAGGGCGCTGAGCACGGCCTGCGTGCGGTCCCGGGCGCCGAGCTTGGACAGGATGTTGGAAACGTGGATCTTCACCGTGCCCTCGGCCGCGCCCAGGGCGTCCGCGATCTCGCGGTTCGTGTAGGCCGCGGCCATGAGGCCCAGGACCTCGGCCTCCCGCGGAGTCAGCGCCTCGACCTGCACCAGGCCCGGAACGGGCAGCGAACGGCGCGCGCCGTCGAGCCCGCGCAGGAGCGATTCGGTCACGGCCGGCTGAAGATAGGTGCCGCCGGCCGCGAGAGTCTCGATCGCTTCCAGGAGGTGCTCGAGGGAGACGTCCTTGCGCAGGAAGCCCCGGGCGCCTTCGCGGATCGCCGCGAGCGTCACCTCGCGATCGTCGAACGTGGTCAGCACCAGGCAGGGCGGCGCGCCGGGCTTCTCGCGCAAGGCCCTCAGGACGCCGATGCCGTCGAGCCGTGGAAGCCGCACGTCGAGGAGGACCACGTCGGGCCGCGCCTGCTCGATTTGCAGGAGGGCCTCCTCGCCGTCCCGCGCTTCCGCGACCACCTCGACCCGGCCGCCCAGCTCCAAAAGCTTGCGGATGCCGTGGCGGACCAGGGTCTCATCTTCCACTATGCAGACGCGCAGGCTCAAACCGTTCTCCGAAGAGGCACGAGAGCCGCGACCGCGAAGCCCCGGCCCGGTCCGGTCGCGATTTCCAGCCGGCCGCCCGCCTGCTCCAGCCGTTGACGCATGCCGGTCAGGCCGCGGCCGTCCTTCACCCTCTCGGAGCCGCGGCCGTCGTCCCGCGCCCGCACGCCGACCGAATCGCCCTCCCGCACCAGCTCCAGCCAGAGGTTCTCGGCCTGCGCGTGCTTGGCCGCGTTGGTCGCGATCTCCTGGCAACAGCGCAGGAGGAGATGAGCGAGCCCTGCGTCCTCCACCGCGAAGTCGTCCGGACCATCGGGGAACACCAGGTGCACATGGGGCCGGGGAATCTCTGCGGCCATCGACGCCAGGGCACGGCGCAGGTCGAACGCCTCCTCCCGGCGGAGGGTGTCCACGATCTCGCTCACGTCGGTGAGCATCAACCGGGCGAGCGACTGGGCGATCCGTACCTGCTCCCGGGTCTCGCCCTCGGACTGCTGCGCCGCGACCTCCAGGTTCAGGCTCAGGGCCACGAGGTGATGCCCGAGCGCGTCGTGCAGCTCGCCCGCGATGCGGAGCCTCTCGGCCATGCGGCTGCCGTGGGCCAACAACTCGCGGGTCGAGCGCAGCTCGGCGTTGATCCGCGCCTCGCGCTCCAGCGCCTCGAACGCGAGGAAGGCCAAAATCTGGAAGCCCAGGTAGGGCGGCGCGAGCATCAGCGCCGGGCGCAGCGACCAATGGTAGGTAATTGCCGCGCAGAGCAGGACGGTCTGGACGGCGATCCACAGGAGCCCGGTCCGGCGCTCCACCCGCGAGCCGAGCTGCATGGCCACGAGCACCAAGAGCGCTCCCTCGAAGCCGTCGCAGAGGGTGAGCACCAGCGCCATGACGCAGAGCGCTTGAAGCCCGAGCAGCCCGAGATTCCCTTGCCGGCTGGCCGAGGTGATCCAGAAGACCGCGCCGAAGAGGAGGTACGCGAAAGTCCAGACGAGGAGGACCGCCGGGCTCTCGTGCGGGTGAATCATCACCGGCACTCCGACCATCAGCCAGGCGGCAAGGCCTCCCCAACGCAAGAACATGCCCGGATGATACTTGCCCCCCGGCCTCCCGCGCATAGGCCGGAAGACATAGCCCGGCTTCTCCCCCGATCGGCAGAGGCGGGCTCCTCCGGATTACCCTAGGATGGCTGCAAAAGGAGAAATGCCATGACCGACCTCACGCGCCGCCACGTCCTGCAAGCCGGAGCCCTCGCCGGAGCCGCCTTCGCCATTCGCCCCCTTTTCGCGCAGAAAGTCCCCGACAAGGGTCCGCCCCTCGACAAGGACATGGTCAAGGAGTTCGTGAGCGTCGCTCACGGCGACATGGAGAAGACGAAGAAGATGCTGGAGGCCCAGCCCGCCCTGATCAACGCCACCTGGGACTGGGGCGGCGGGGATTGGGAGACCGGCCTCGGCGGCGCCTCGCACGTCGGCAGCGCGGCGGTGGCCGAGTACCTGCTCTCCCAGGGCGCCCGCATGGACGTCTTCTGCGCCGCCATGCTGGGGAGGATCGACATCGTCAAGGCCTTCCTGGCGGCCGATCCGAAGGTCGTGGACCTGCCCGGTCCGCACCGCATCCCGCTGATCCGCCACGCCATCGCGGGCAAGCAGGATGCGGTGGTCGAGCTGCTCAAGGCCCACGGCGCCAAAGCCTGAGCGTACCTGGGCCTGGGGTTTTTCTATGTAGGGGCGGGGCTCGCCCCCTCCCGGGCGGGGGCAAGCCCCGCCCCTACATTACCGCGGCCTGGGTGATGCCCCAGGCTCCCTCCCCTCCCCCACCCCAAAGGGTGGTGCGCAACCTTCGCGCTATAGAGTATTCTCAGATCTCTACTCGGCTGCGAGGGGCGGAGGGAACATGTCCAAAGTACGTCCAGGAGCTCTGCTACCAGGCTTCCCGCCCCACTTCGCAAGACGGTTCGTAACCTTCGCCCTGTAGAGTATTCTCAGATCTCTACCGTTCCGCGGGGAGAGGAGAGAGCATGTCCAATGTGCGTCCAAGAGTGGTGCTCGCCGACGATCATCCGTTGATGCTCGACGGCCTGAGGAAGCTTCTCGAACCCGACTTCGAGGTGGTCGCCGCGGTGACAAATGGCCGCGAGCTTCTGGAGGCTGCAGTGAGGCTGCGGCCCGACCTGGTCGTCACCGACATCTCGATGCCGTTCTTCGACGGCCTCGAAGCCACCCGACGGCTTCAGAAGGTCCTACCCGGCGCGCGGGTGCTGGTCCTGAGCATCCATGACGAACCTTCCTGGGTGCGCGCGGCGTTCGAGGCCGGCGCCTGGGGCTACCTGACCAAGATTTCCGCTCCCGCCGAGATCGGCACTGCCGTCCGGGATGTGCTCAAGGGCCTCTTCTATGTCAGCCCGGTCGTAACCCGGGGAGTGATCGACGCCGCGAAGGAATTCGCCGCGCGGCGCCCCGAGACGGCGCGGCCGCGGACCGTCGCTCCCCCGGCTCCTCCGGTTCCCAAGGCAGTCAAGGAGGTTCTCACGCCGCGCGAGCTCGAAACCGTCCGCCTGGTGGGCCAGGGCCTGAGCAACAAGGAGATCGCCCGGCACCTCGGCGTGTCGGTGGCCACGGTCCGCACCCACCTGAACAAGGCGTATGACAAGCTGGGTTCGGCGAGCCGGGTGGAGCTGGCGCTCCTCGCGGCCCCGCCTGGCGGTGCCGCAAATGTGACATGACTCGCGACATCTCGCCGACCGTGGGTCGGCTTATCGCCGGCGAAGAAGAGGCGCGGCGCCGGATCGCCCGCGAGCTCCACGACGACCACTGCCAGCGCCTCGCCGCCCTCGGCTTCGAGCTCGAGGCCGTGCGCAGGCAGCTCGCGGAGGACGACCCGCGGCGCGCCGGGCTGGGCGTCGTGGGCGCGGACCTGGCCGGGCTGGGCGAAGACCTCCGCCGCCTGAGCCACGAGCTCCACCCTGCCATCCTGGAGCACCGCGGCCTCTCCGAAGCCCTCCGTGATGCCTGCGGGGAGATCGAGCGGCGGCACGGCCTGCCGGTCCGGCTCAGCCTCTATGTAGGGGCGGGGCTTGCCCCCGCCCGGAAGGGGGTAAACCCCGCCCCTACATCCGAAGTAGGCAAGCTCCCCCAGGACATTGCGCTCGGCCTCTATCGGATCGCCCAGCAAGCCCTCTCCAACATCATCCGCCACGCCGCGGCCCGCGAAATCCATGTCACGCTGCGGATCTCCTCCCGCCAGGTGCGCCTCTGCGTGGCGGACGACGGCGCCGGTTTCGATCCCCATGAAGCCCATCAGGCCGGCGGGTTGGGGCTCGCGAGCATCGAGGAGCGCGCCGCTCTGCTCGGCGGCCGTTGCCGCATCGTCTCGGCCCCCGGCGCGGGCACGGAGATCGAGATCGCCGTGCCGGTGCCCGAGCCGGAAGGCGCGCTCACCCAGTGGCGCCGGCGGGTGCGCCGGCACCGGCGCATGGCGGGAACGGTGGCTCTGGTCCTCCTGGCTCTCGCCGGGGGCCTCGTCGCCACCTCCTCCCAGGCGCGGCGCGCCCAAGAGGAAGCGACGCGGGCCGACGCGGTGGCGCAATTCCTCGAAGAGCTGTTCCAGGCCGCGGACCCGCGCCAGGCCCGGGGCGAGATGCCCGATGCCAGGGAGCTTCTGCGGCGCGGCACCGAGCGCCTCGAAAGAGAGCTCCACGACCAGCCGCTCCTGCGGGCGCGCCTCCTTGACACCCTGGGCGGCATCCATACCCAGCTCGGCCTCTATGACGAGGCCCGCCCGCTGCTCGCGGAAGCCCTCGCCGTGCGCGAACGGCTCCACGGACCCGAGGATCTGGAAGTCGCGGAGACCCTCGTCCACCTGGGCGCGGTCGCGCACCTCTCCGGCAAGGGCGAGGCCGTGCCGCTCTTCACCCGGGCCCTCGCCATCCGCGAAGAGCGCCTCGGATCGGAGCATCCCGACGTGGCCGACGTCCTCAACAACCTGGGCGCGGCGTTCGCCGCCCGCGGCCGTTTCGACGAGGCCGAGGCGGCCCTGCGGCGCTCGCTCGCGATCCAGGAAAAACTGTGGGGAAAGCGCGATCCGCGCGTGGCCAAGGCCATGCACAACCTCGGCGGCATCGCCTACTACCGCGGCAGCGTGGAGGAGGCCGAGCGGCTCCTCCTGGGCGCCTTGGAAATCCGCGAAGCGACGCTTCCCGAGGACGACCTCGACCTCGCCGGCAGCCGGGAGGGGATGGCGCTCCTCCGCCAGAGGCAGGGACGGCCGGCGGAAGCCGCGGCTCTCCTGGAGCGCCTGGCGGCGACCAACGAAAGGGTTTACGGCCCCCGGCACCCGCAGCTCGCCAGGACGCTCCTCAACCTCGGCCTCGCCCATGTGGAGCTCGACGAGGACGACGACGCCCGCCCCCTCTTCGAGCGCGCCCTCGCCATCGGCGAAGCGGCCCTGGAGCCCGCCCATCCCCAGCTCGTGCGCACACTCGCCTCGCTCGCCGATCTCCACTGCCGGCAAAGGCGCTACGCCGAAGCCGAGCCCCTCTTCCGGCGGCTGATGAAGCTGCGCGACGAAGGCGCGACCTACGACCAGTGGGACAAGACGCTCGCCAACTGGTCGAGTCTCCTGCGCGAGACCGGGCGGGCGGGGCAAGCGGCGCAGATCCGGTGAGGGCCGGAGACCTTTCCGTGAGACGCGGAGACCTCTCCGCAACGCGAGGAGACCTCTCCGCAACGCGGGAAGCCTCTCCGCAACACGGGGAAGACTCTCCGCGAGGCGCGGAAGACTCTCCGCAACGCATGGAGCCTCTTAGCAACGCATGGAAGCGTCTCCGCAACACAAGGAAGACTCTCTGCGAGACGCGGAAACCTCTCCCCGCCCGTGAGGGGACAAGCCCCCATAGGCGCTAACTTACCGGGCGCGGGTTCCTCCCCCCGGGGAGGGGGAGGGTTGGCTCTGGGGGGAGGTTAGGAGGGGGGAGCTCCGAGGTCGATAAGCCTGTGGCAAGCGCGCAGCACCCCCCTCCTAGCCTCCCCCCGTTCCCAACCGTCGCCCTCCCAGGGGGGAGGGACCCACCCGCCCGGTTGCTTCGGAGGCAAGTTAGCGCCTATGGGACAAGCCCCTCCCCTACATAGAAACCGCCTGGACTCACTCGTCGCACGGGCGACCCAAAAAAAGAGAGGCCCCGGAGGGCCTCGATGCGATGGCTGGCGCTTTCGGGCTGTCGTTTGACGCCGCGGATCGACATCCTAAAGAGCCAAGCATGACTAACTGTTTCAGCTTTATCAGGATAACCCCGAGCAGGGAGACAGCGATAGGAGGAAATCCCCTCAAAAGCGTGAGGGAAATCCCCTACGGTACTCTGGGTGTTTTCCGCAATGGTGCTCGCAATAAAGGTCTGCTAGATTCGATTCATATTCAGTCCGGAGAGGTGCCGGGAACAGCCCCACCCGAAAGGGGGAAGGGGCGCCAGCCCTTCGGACTGATCTGCCTCTATATTTGCGGCAATTTTAAGGAACGTCCAGGACGTTCCACCGGGCCCTCTTCACGAAGGTGAGGGGCTGAGCCGAAAGGAGGCAGGAAAGCATGGCCCATCGATGTCCCAGAGTCCTTCTCGCCGACAAGCACCCGGTGTTTCTCGCCGGCTTGCGCAGGCTGCTCGAGCCCGAGCTCGAGGTGGCCGCAATGGTGACGGACGGCCAGGCGCTTCTCGATGCCGCGGAGCGCCTGCGGCCCGACCTCGTAATCACCGACATCGCGATGCCCGGCCTCGACGGCATCGAAGCCACGCGCTCGCTCCAGGCCTCGCTTCGCGAGGTGCGGGTCCTGATCCTGAGCATCCACGCCGAGCCCTCCTATGTGAGGGCGGCGTTCGAAGCCGGCGCCTGGGGCTATCTCACCAAGAGCTCGGCGCCCGAGGAGATCGAGCGCGCCGTGCGCGAGGTGCTCGCGGACCGCTTCTACGTCAGTCCCGCGGTGACCCGGGCCATCATCGGGCCGGCGATCTCCCGCGAGTGCCCGCCGCACGCAGAAGCCGAGGCGCTCACGCCGCGCGAGATGGAGATCCTCCGCCTGGTGGCCGCGGGCCTGGGCAACCGGCAGATCGCGGGACGGCTCGGCATGGCCGTCACCACGGTCCGCACCCATCTGAACAGCGTCTACGGCAAGCTGCAGGTGAAGACCCGGGTGGAGCTCGCCCTCTACGCTGCAAAAGCCGTTGACCTGGGAAATGCTAAGCCAGAGCATCGCGCCGTTGTCTGAGCAACTCCTCTGACCTCGACCCCTCGATCACCACAGGCCCCGCATCCCAGCGGTCTGAAAGACCGCGAGAAATCTGACAGGAACCAAGAACCGGCACGAAGCTCTTCCTACCCCAAAGGGTGGCCTCCCCCTCCTCTCTAGAGAGGCCTCTCGCCTCCTCCCTAGGGAGGAGGCGAGAGGCCACAAAAATCATCGCTAGCGACGATGTACAAGCCGCATCGCAAGGTCTAACCTGGAAAGGTAAGCCAACAACAAGGGATCTCAGGCCGCTTCGGGCAGCTGCGCTGCAACACGCGGGAGTCCCTTGGAAAACCGACTAAAGGAGACCGATCATGAGAACCCATCTCGCCCTCGCCTTCGCCCTGTTTCTGATCTGTATCGGCACCGGCGCCGCGCTCGCACAGACTCCAGACGGTTTGCCGCCGGCCCTGGAGACGATCTGCGACATGGAACAGGGAGCCGCCTATGGCCTCTGTAACGCTTACTGCGAGGCCATGGACTGCGAGCTCGCCAACGACGGCGATCCCGGCACCGAACCGAAGGCCTCGGCAACCGCCTGCTCCAAGGTGCGCGACAAGTACCAGCAGACGACCGGTCGTGACCTCCCGTGCGAAGTGACCTGCCCCTGTAATGCTCCGGGCTTTCCCATTTTCCCCGACTTCGTCTCAGGTCAAATCCCTATCGGGGAGTGTTTCGCTGGACCCTTAGGCGCGGGGGGCGGCATCGGGGTCATTGCTGAACCGGGATTTCCTAATGCCGTCTCGCTCCCCAGCACTGACGACGAGTGGATTTGTGGCACGTTTCCAGTCATAGGCCTGCCGATCACGCCGGCGCAGGGCCAGTTCTGCGCACAACTGCTGGAACAGGCGGCGAACAGCCAGGGCGTGAGTTGCTTGCCGGAGTGACGCCGTAACTGCGCATCCTCTGTAGGGGCACCTCTCGTGGGTGCCCTTCCGGAGGGCGGCCACAAGAGCCGCCCCTACATGAAACGCTATCCATCACTCGGGCTGTGACAAGGCACTAGCCCGAGTTCGGCCTGGAGATCGTCCCCGTATACGTCCCCGTGCCGGTACCGGCGCCAGACTGCTCCCGATCCGGCAGGAGGTCGTGTTCCATGAGCCTCTCATGCTGACTCCTTTCTGTTTATGGCCCGCTTGGCTGGCGAGCGCCGAATCATCAGCGTGCTCCAGCGGCGCCCGTCAGGGGCAGTTGCCGATGCCGCTCCTGGCCGAGGCCACGACGAGGTTCGTCTGGGCCAGGCCACCGCCGTTCACGCTCAGGTGTATCCCGTTGACCGTGAGGCCGCCGGTGGGACCAGGGACCTGCTCGTTGAGCACCAGCGAGACCGGACCCACGGTCACGTGCGTATTGGGAGCCACGAGCGTCGGCGTGGCGATCACGACCGTCGAGCCGATCTTGAGGTAGGCGATCGTCGTCGCCCCCGTGGACCCGTCGCAGCTCGTAGTCGAGGTCGCATGCACCGCCCCGATCGTAATGGCGGGAAGGGTGGCAACCGAAAGCGAGAGATCCGCCACCGAGGCCACCGCCGTGGAGCTCGCCGGGAACGCCGTCGTGGTCACCGACGCGCAGAGAGCGTGAGCGCTCAGCGGACCCGAGAGCGTCGCCACACACGGCACCGACGTGCTCGAGTCCAGGGTCGTCGCGATCTCCCCGGTGTCGGGCGTCGGCGGCCGGTTGATCAGCGGCAAGCCGAGCAGGGTCACGTTTGCCGAGAGGCCATAGGCGCGCCCGCTCAGCGTCTGGCCCGTGATCACCACCGGCTCGCTGCCGCACTCCGAGCTGACAGGGAGGTTGTTGAGGTCTCCACTGTACGTTGCCACCCAGTTGTAGGTCCCGGCGGCGCCCACTTCGACATCGCCCGAGTCGCTCACGCCGCCAGCGCCCACAGGCACCGTGGTGCTCCAGAGGGCGTTCGAGCACGTAACGTCCCCCGGGCCGTACAGGGTAAAGGTCACGTTGCCGGTCGGCGCGAAGCCGCCCGTGAGGGTCGCCGAGTCGGAGATCAGGCCGCCCGCGGGGACCGACGGCGACGCGAGGGTGGAGATCGCCGGGGTGGCCGCGGGCCGGATGGCCAGGAACCCGCCCGCCGAGAACGCGGGGGCCCCTCCGACCACCATGCAGCCCCCCGCGCCACACACGAGGTCCCACAGGAGACCCGCTCCGTCCACGTACTGGGCCGAGCCGGGGACACCTCCGGAGATCGGAACGATCGCGCCGAAGTTGTAGCTGTTGCTCCAAGCCACCGCCACACACGAGGTGGAGCAAGCGACGCTCGAGAAGAGGCCCGTGCCTGGCACCGCCTGGTACGGACCCGCCACGCCATCGTCGATGGCCACCACGGCGCCCTCGGACCCCCCGGGAATGTCGACGCTGCCGACAGCGACGCAGTGGGAGGCGTCGGTGCAAGCGATGGACGAGAGGGCCACGTCTGGGTCAATGAACTGGGCCGGCCCCGCCGTGCCGTCGGTGATGGGGACGACGAAGCCCCCGATGCCCGCGCCGAACGGGCTCCCGCCCACGACCATGCAGGTGCTGGGGCCCGGGCAGGCAATGTCGACGAAGTGGTCCGTCCCTGCGACGGCCTGAGCCGGCCCTGCGACGCCGTTGGTGATGGGCACGAGGACGCCAAGGCTGTCGATGGCGCTCCCGGCCCTCCCGATCGCGAAACACGAGGTCGCGCTGGGGCACGTCACGTCCCCGAGCACTCCGGCGCCGGACACGGACTGACGCGGACCGGCGATGCCGTCGGTGATCGGTACGACGGCGGCGGTGATCGGTGGGAGCTCGTCGTCGTCGGGATCCGGTGGGAAGCCGTCGGTGTAATAGAAGCCGGTCGCGACACACGACGTCGCGCTGGCGCAGGCGACGTCATAGAGGTAGCTCGTCCCGGGCACGGCCTGCAGCGGGCCCGCCACGCCGTTGGTGATGGGCATGAGGATGCCCTCGTCGTTGCTGCTCCCGACCGCGAAACACGAGGTGGGACTGGCGCAGGCCAGGCTCAACAGATCGACATCCGGGAAGACCTGCGTGGGACCCGGGATGCCATCGGTGATGACGGTCAACGTGGTCTCGCCGAAACCGATGACGATGCACACGTTCGGACTGGGACAGGCAACCGTGTCCACAACGATCGACTCGGGGATTTCCGTCAAGGGATCCGCACGAAGCACCAGGGGGACCAGCGACACGAAGTCGAGCTCGGTGCCCACGCTGGCGCTGGCGGTGGGGTCCGTCCCCAGGAAGCTGAGCGTGGCCGACGAGCCGGTGGCGGTGACCTCGTATTGGTGGACGGACCACTGGAGCCCCGCACCGGGCGCCCGCGGGCCGAGCTCGTCGACGCCCAGGCCGTCGAAAAGGATGTCCATCTGGTTCTGCGCCGCGGTGGTGCCCGGCCTGGCCGCGAAGGCGAAGGCCAGCGAGTACGAGGCGCCGGGCGTCGTCGCAACGACCTGGCTCACCCCGTTCACACACGTCGTGTTCAGCTCGACGGATTGCTTGCCATCGGCGGCGGCGCCGAAGGCGTTCCGGTCGATCTCGATGTCGCCGCACGAGCCCGTGGGCTGCCACCCCGGGATCGAGCTGAAGAGCTGGAAGGACCCGGCGATGACGGGAGCTTCGAAGCTCCCGTTCACGATCAGCGAGCCCGACGGAGCCGCCGCCCGGGCCGCTGGGGCCGCACAGACGACCAGCACCGCCACGAGCAGAGACAAGTGAGAGAGCTTCCTCATCGGGTAATCCTTTCGGAAAAAGGGCGCCTTCGCGCGAGTGACGGATAGCGTTTCATGTAGGGGCGGCCCTTGTGGCCGCCCTCCGGAAGGGCACCCACAAGGGATGCCCCTACAGAGGAAATGACCCATCCTTTCCGACGTGACAGGGCACTATAGCTACTGGTACGTCACCACGAGCTGCGGCCGGTTGGCCGAAGTCGAGTTGTCGCCCGAGTAGTAGCCGATGTAGTCGTTGCCCCCGTCGTCGTTGTCGTCGAGATTGAAGTAGACGCGGAGCTGCGTCGTGCCCGTCTTGGTGATGGCGGCGAGGCCCGCGGCGTTCAGGCTGCCTTCCGACCAGCTCCCGTTGGACGCGGCGTTGCTCAGGCTCGCCGCCTGGACGGCGGTTGCCGTGGCTTCGAAATCTCCCGTCTGGAGTGCCGTCGAACCTGAAAGGCCGCCCGTCTGGACGTCGGCCCGGCAGGTGCCATGAGTGGTAAAGGGACTGGTGCCGCTCAACGTACCGCGGCGCAGGCGCAGCGTCGCCGAGAGGATCGTGGCGCCGTCGGGGATCGACGAGGTGTCGAAGGAAACCACGGATTTGTACTGCCGGTCACTGGTGGCGTCGCCCACCCGCAGGGCGCTGGTGGTGTTGGCGGTGCTGTCGATGGAGCCGCCGGCGTTGGAGGTTTCGGACGACTCCAGCACCCAGCCATCCTGGGCAGAGATCGATGTGAGGGTGACGACGGTCGGCGGAGCCACCGGCGTGGCCGAAGCCTCGTTCGAATTCGGCCCCTCGCCCACCGTGTTGGTCGCGGTCACGACGTAGAAATAGGCCGTCCCGTTGGTCAGACCGGTGTCCGTGAAGCTCGTACCGATCACATTGTTCTGGATGGTCGTGTAAGGTCCGCCGCTCGCCGTGGCGCGATGGACGCGGTAAGCGGTCGCGCCGCTCGCGGCCGTCCAGGTGAGACCGATCTGCCCGTTGCCCGGCGTAGCCGAAAGCGTGCCCGGTGCGCCCGGCGGCGCCTCACAGTACTGGGCCTGCTTGCCGATCACGGCATACGGGCAGGCAGCCTGCTCGATCAGGTAGAGGACCGCTGCGCGGTTGCGGGCGGTCTGCGCCGGGATCACCTCGTCCGGGGGATAGAAGCCGCCCTGCCCGGACGTCACCGGGTACATCTCGAAGGCGAAGGCGAAGATGCGATGAACGCCGTAGAGCCAGTCCATGCTCGTGCCGTCGGTGATGTAAAGGTCGCTCGCCTGCTGCGGCGTGTAGCCGTTGGTGGCCGCCATGGCCTGGCCTATCGCCACGAAAGCGTCGCGGTCGTCCTGGGTCATGTCGGCCGGCACATCCGTGAAGGTATAGCCGTAGGGCCACAGGACCAGCTCGCCGTGGGAGTGAAAGTCGATGTAGGCCGTGATCTGCTGCGTGCCG
>DASUNJ010000466.1:0-3771 GCA_036277235.1 Thermoanaerobaculia bacterium
CGCTTAGCTTCCTCCGGACGGCCTCCCAGGAAAGCCAATCGAGCTATGGACGGCGCAGTGCTCGAGAAACCTTCGACGCCCGCCATGGAGTAAAACAGAGATTTGTCGGCAAGCTCACTGATCTGGTCCGTGAGAGCTGTAGGTATCTTTGTAGACTCAGCGGCCCTTCCGGCAGAGCCCGCGGCGAGAGCGAGGGGTTGATTCAGCTCCCTGCTCACTCCGAGATCTTGCATCTCGCCTCGAAACGTGGCGGCCGTCCGTCTGCCGGATTCCGAGATCCACATAGCCGCAATAATGACGATCACGATAGCCCCGAGGATTGCCAAGACCAAGACCATCGCGAAGCCTCGTTCACCTCGTTTACTTATGTCCGTCCGCCAAATGATCGTACATGCGACGAAAGTCAGCAGCACGAGCATCAGCCCCACGGCCTGGACCCACGTCTCGAGTCCGTTTACCGCCTTGATGGCCTCCAGGAAGAATCCGGAATCAGAACCGCTGCCAGCATCTGTTTGCAGGAGCATGGCGAGTTCCCTCCAAGTAGTGGTTGGGCCTGATTCTACTAGAAGCGCGCGCCCTCATTGCCTCTCGACAAAGCGATAGCTCGCGTGGCTGTCGTAGTCGATGCCGTGCTTCGCTTTCAATTCCTGGATGTATCGGAGCTGGCTCCTGGTATGCGGGCTGGCGACGCCGTCGCCGAGCGGCTCGCAAGTGTGCAGCAGGATCTCCTCGAGACAACCAGTCAGGCTCATCCGCTTGTGCTCGGCGAGATCGTGCAGCAGAGCGGCGAGACGCTTCTCCAGGCGCACCGAGACCTCCACGCGCTCGATCTCGACCGGGGACCCGACGGTGTAGATGTAATGTCCGAATCCGAGGATGTGCCCGTACAGATCCCGGACCGCGTAGTCGCGCAAGCCGTAGGGCCTGTCCTCCGGCGGCTCCACGGTTTCGACGCCGTTGGCGCGCTGGAACTCATAAAGCTCGTCGGCGTCGCCGATGACGAAATTCACCACACAGCCCTGGGGATTGGGCGTGCCCTGCGCCAGGAAGATCTGCGCCTCCCCCAGATTCACGCCCGCCATCGTCGGCGGGTCGCCCCAGGTAAAGCCCGGTCTGAAGCCGAGCTTGTTCGTATAGAAATCGACCGCAGCAAGGACGTCGCTGACGTACAGGGTCGTATGATGTCGCTCGCATTCGACCTGCGGCGTGGCGGGTGTGGGCATGAGGTTCTGTCTCCCTTACGTATGCAGGCATGTTCCTCGTCAGCCATAGGTCGGCCGAGTTTACCCCGATCTACTGAGGCACCGTTCCCTTCGGGACTTCAGCGGCGAGATCGATAGCGCGCAGGATTCTCTTGGTCATGCGCGTGATGTAAACGATCGACCCTGCAAACGGTTCGAAAGTCGCCTTCACGGACTGACGGGCGAGTGTGACGGCACCTGGTCGGCCTTGACGCGCAGCTTATTGTCGTATATCCTGCTAGACTAATAGAAAAGGGGGTATCCCAATGCGGCGTGCCATCGTGGTTTTGTTTTCAGCGCTCGCGATCTCGGTGTCCTTTGTTCCCACTGCCTCCGCCGACTGTGAGTCGGATTGCTTGTATTGGCTCAACGAGTGCAGGCAAAGCTGTAGCCAATGCTTCTGCGATTGGGAGTATGAATCCTGCATGAGCTGGTGCGGTCCTGCTCCTTCTGCCAGCGGCGCCATTACGGATGCCAAGGACAGCTGCCTGAGCACGCCCGATTTCAGCCAGACAACTGCGGCTCTGGAGGCTCCTGGGACTCTCTGAACGAGACCCGCGGTCCCTCCCGCAGCACCTCCAGGAACGGCCTCCCCCATCCTTCCATCCGTTCCTCGAGCTTTTCGGTGCAGTCGCAGTCGCAGCAGGCCCACGGTTCGCTCCTTGCCGGGGCGGGCCCGCGCTGTCACCAGGTACCTCATGCAGTCATGCTACCAGCCCGGCGCGATCACGAAGCCGGTGACCCAGTCGTCCTCCGGCCTTTGGAAAGGCTTGGCGTAGTAGAACTGGAGCACCGCGAAGCCGCCGAGGAGCACGCGCGCGGCGATGCCGGCGCTCACCACCGGGATGCGCTCGATGGAGCGCTCCTCGAAGCGGAGCACCGGGGTCGTCTCCGAGTCCCAGGCCACGCCCGCATCCACGAAAGCGGAGACCTCCGTGGGCAGGAACGACGCGTCGAAGATGCCGAAGCCGCGGGTGCCCAGGAGTGGCACCCGGAATTCCAGGTTCAGCACGCCGAGGCGGCTGCCGACGAGCCGGTCGAACTCGGGGCAGGCCGTGGGGTCGCCCGGCACTTCCGAGCAATCGGAAGCGGCGATGTCGCCGATCTCGTAGCCGCGCACCAGGGTGGGCCGGCCGACGTAGAGCAGGCTCAGGCGCTCGCTCTCGGAGTCCGTGCCGTAGCGCCCGAGGTGAAGGCCGCGAAAGGCCAGCGTCACCGGCCGCCAGAAGAAGTAGCGGCGGTAGTCGGCGAGAAACGACTGGTATTCGAGGTCGCCGGAGGTGGGCTCGATCTCCAAGCGGTAGCGCTGGCCCCGTACCGGCGAGGTGAAGCCGAAGTAGCTGCTGTCGCCCACGAGGGCGAGGCTGCCCTGGACCAGGGAGAGCGACTCGGGCGAGGGGAGGTCGCGCTCGGTGCGCTCGATGACCGTGTCCCCTACCACCGCGACACGGAAGAGCTCGGCCTGGAAGTCGAGCCGCGTATAGCCGATGCTCGCCTCCAGCCGCCGCGTGGCCGAGAAGGGGAAGCGCGAGATCAGCGCCGCCTGGTCCTGGAGGACGGTCTCGCGGATCTGCTCGATGACCCGGGCATTGAAGAGCTCGCCGTCGATCTCGACGGTCTCGTTGCGGGCCGTGGTAAAGGCCGAGATGTAGGGGATGTGGCCCGCGGCGCCGCCCCACTGCAGGCGGCTGGCCTGGTTGAGGTAGTACGCCTCGGCGCCGAATTCGCTGAAGGACGAGCCGCTGCCGCCGTAGAGCGTGAAGCCGACCTCGCGCTGGTTGAGAACGTCGCTGAAAAAGGCCGTGATGTCGCCGCCAAATGCGGTGCCGGTGGTGCTCACGCCCACGCCGACCGCGGGTCCCACGAAGTCGAGGGAGAGCTTCGGGCGGTATTCCTCGGTGTCCAGCTCTCCGGCGCGGGCGCTCTCCAGAGGCTGCGGCTCGCCGAGGTACTGGGCCACGACGCTGGCGGCGCGCTCGCGCTGCGGCGGCAGGGAGGCGACGCGGGCGAAGGGGAGCGGATCCGGGCCGGCCGGTACGCCGCGCGCCTGCTCGGCGTCGAGGCCGTGGATCTGGTAGATCGTGTCGTGGAAGACCGAGAACATCACCCGGCCCGTCCCCTCGGAGACGGAGAGGGCTGGCGAGAGCCGGGCGATGCCGGTCACGCCCGTGGTCAGATGGGTCACGCGGAAGATCTCGCCGCTCGCCACGTCCATGCGGTAGAGATCGCTCACCCCGGCGACGTCGGAGAGGAAGAAGAGGTCTTTCCCTCCCGGCCCGAACTGCGGGTTGATGCGGTGGCCCGGTTCCTGGCCCAGGGGGACGAGCTCGCGCACCTGGCCGCCGTCCACGGCGAGGGACCAGATGGTCATCGGCCCTTCGGCGAGCCGGGTCAGGTCGCTGCCAGCGCCGCGGTCGGAGACGAAGGCGATCGTGCGGCCGTCGGGCGACCACTCGGGCTGCAGGTCGGCGAAGCGGTCGTCGGTGAGCTTGCGCGTCTGGCCGCTCGCCACGTCGAGCAGATAGAGATC
>DASUNJ010000467.1:0-5432 GCA_036277235.1 Thermoanaerobaculia bacterium
CAGGCGCGTCGAGAGATCGCCCGATCGCGTAGCTTATCAGCGATTCAGGGTCGCCTCTGTGTTTTCTGAGATCGGCATACTCTTGAAGAGCACGCTCCTGTGGCGTTAAGGGCTTTAATTCTAGTTGAGCCGAGATAGAAGTAGGGCTCGGACGGATCTGGCCTGTCTCAAAATCGAAGCTGCAGTCACATAGCTGAGCTTCTGGTGGATTGATTAAGCCACAGTTCGGGCACTTCATCAATCAGTTCCCTTGCGGCCAACGCTTCGGGGCCTCAGCGCGCACCTGGGCGCGAGCCCAGGTGTCCGCTGCAGGCCAGTGTTGGCCGCCGATACCGTCATCCTGCGATATCTGCATGCAGCTTCTCCTCTTCAGCGGCTGCCTAATTCTAAAGACCCGAACTCGGGAGGACCGCTCAGAGGCTTCGAGAGGACCGCACTATTCGGGGCGATTATCGCCTCTTCGCGCGCCCTAACGCGTCGCCGCCTCAGCCCAGACGACTCGCGCAACTAGCAATTGCAGTAGCACACGCAAGTTGGGGGTAAGCAGTCCGGCTTACAGGTTCGCCCCATCCCTAGGCACTCGTCCCGGCATGATGCTCTACACCTGACAGGGCACACCACTACTGGTAGTGGGTTTGGCACAAAAAGCTTGAGGTTTGAAGTGTCGTCAGCTGCCTGGCAGGTGCTCTCAGAGGCAAGGAGAGTCTGCAGCACTGGCTGAACGGCCGGGCCTTGGGCAGCACTCTGCAAGAACTCGGAGTCGGCCTGAGGAGCCTCGGCGTGAGAGGCGGCGGTCAGGGTGATGAGCAGAATCCCGAAGGCAAACAGGTTAAAACGTGTGAACAGTCTCATGTTTTTCTCCAAGAATCTGACGGGTTCTCTCCGATGAGGCGGGTGGCTCAATTGCGCACCGGCTGTCCGCTGGAATCGGGTAAGGGCTCAGAGATCTCGCTGTCGAGGGCCGAGTTAGTTTTGTCGTTTGCCTGCATCGATCAACTCCACGGCGGCCAACCTTAGTGTAGCCAGCTGCCTCTATCCTGCCTATAGGCCGCACTCGTGAGGCGAAGACGCCTGGAGATTTGACGCCTCGTCTCCGACAGTCCAGAAGACAAACGACTTTATAAGTCTAGGCCCAGGCCAGAGGCGAGTCAATTCAAACAGGGCGGTGGCCGATAGGCAGGGCACGTTCCTTGATCTCATGAAGACTCGGCTGTCTGCTTATTCGAGATGCTTGCACAAGGAAATCTCTTTCTCCTGGAAGAACTTGGCCGGAGAGGAGATAGAGGCCCCGGCCGATAGACATCCTCGCTGCAGGGGGGACGGAAGCTTACACGCTTAATCATAGGCCGATATGGCGGTATAGCGGCGCCCCGCTCAGGGTAGAGAAGACAAGAACTTACGAGGTATCTCCTGGGAGGCCTTCCGGGCTTGATCTGATTCGAATAAGCTGCGGCGCTTATCCATCACAACAGCGCCACGAGCCCAACTCCGAGCGGGAAACCTCTTCAAGGAACAACAGTCCGGCTCCGGGCTCGGCACCTCGCTGTGAAGGGGATGTCGTTCTCTCGTGCGAAGTGGGAGGGGAGGATTCGGGGGGCAGGCGCCCTCGTCCTGGCCTCCCCCCGGAGCCGGCGTGTCCTCTCCCCGATGGGAGAGAGGCACACGGCTTCCCTGGAGACCAGGGTCCGGGCCGCCCTTCCTGGGGGAATCACCCCCCCTTCGGCTCGAGGCTTGGGAAGGAGTGAGTCAGGAGACCGGATCGGAGTCGGCGATCTTGGCCATCGCCTGCTGCTCGGCCTTTGCATCCTTGATGCGCCGGCGGCGGGGGTTCATCCCGAACTCCGTGAGCTGCTCGCTGTTGAGCCCGTACTGCGTCTTGACCCCCGCGCGGATGCGGCCGGCCACGTTGCGCCCGCGGTTCTGGAGAGCCTCCATGTCGCGGGTGATCTGCTGGCTCCGCGCCTTGAGCTGCAGCCGTTCCTTGTGGAAGTCCATCACACTGTTGAGGATGAGCCGGAGCTCGGAGCTGAGCTCCTCCATGAAGTCCATCTCGTCGGGATGCTTCCCTACGCTGGCAAGAAGCTGGGACCAGTCGAACGTATCGTCCGCGAACGAGTTCTTGGGCATTCTGGGATCTCCGGGGTCTGGGGTGGGATTGTCTGGGAGTAGCGGCTTTCGTGTCAACCGAAGTAGTTGAAGCTCCGCGTATGGACCACGATACAATGTCGGCGTGAGCCCCACTTCCTGTGAGTTCTGTGGGCATGACGTTCCGTCGGAAAGGAACAACTGTCCGCATTGCGGACGGCAGTGCCGGTTTCCTCCAAACGTGCGGGCTGCGCAGAATGAACAACAGGCATTGGACCAGCGCTACCAGGAAGCGCTCTTGGAGGCAGGGGTCCGTGGAGCCGATCAGGCAGCCCAGCAATTCGGAGCCGCGGTCGAGACCTCCAAGGCGGTGATCGCCCGGCCTCTAAGGGACATTGAGCGGCTCGCCTCCTCCGACCGGGAGCTTTACCCGACCTTCTATGGCCTGACGGAGGCAGAGAGCCGGTCTTCCTTTGGAGACAGGTGGGACATCCTTCGGCGGGTAGCCGACGCAGCCCTCTTTCCGGGGTATCAGCAACACATCCGTTTCGCGGCCCTGTCCCTCGACGGTGTCGGACTCGACGAGTTCGGAGAATGCTTCCTAGTGCTTCGGGAGGACATGATCGCCCATCGCGCCTCGGGATTCGAGGACAACTCCGCTTCATTCGTCGAGCGGCGTCATCACCCTGTGCCGGAGGGGTTTCGATCCACCTGGGAGGAGCGGTCCAAGCTTTGCACCGCGAAGCATGCGAAGGATCTGCAGCCGGGAACGCCGAAGTCCGAGTTCCCGGCCGTCCTCTTGCGCCAGAAGGCAGGCTCCGAGGAGAGCGGGTTCGTGGAAGTGCATATCTATGGACCCATCTCGGTCCATGCGGTCGACAAGGTCATCCTCAGAAAGGGCCGCAGCCAACCCAGGAAGGCCATGGTCCTCGAACTGCGGGATCGGTTGGCGAAGGTGGGTGTCGGCCTGGAGGTGAGGTAAGTGAACGCGGTTGTATCAGGGCACTCAGGTGTTGCCCTGCTCATCGAGGGCAATACCTTCTCCTCGGTCCATTTCGGGGAAGACGAGATCCGGCCGCGGAGGCCCGGCGATTTCCGTCTCCTCTTCAACGGCGCCCGGGACCTCCAGTTTTTAGAAAACGTCGAGCTGGGAGAGGTTTGGGAGCGGCTTCACCTGGAGAGCACACGCATCGATGCCCTCCACCTCGCCCTCATCCTTCTTGACCGCGAACTGGCGCATGACACCCGAAGGACCGCCGCCGAAGAACTGGAGGAGTTGCTGGCGGATGAGGCGATTCTTCGTTGGGTAGAGAGAGTACTTCACGCACACCCTCTACCAAGAAGCGCGGATCCCGTCGGGGCCCACTCGGCCTGTACCGGCCGGACGGAGCGCGCTCGCGCATTCCTGACAAACCTGGAATCACATCAACCAGCCATCGCAGAGATTCACCACGCTTGGGAGGTTATCCCAACGCATGTTTTCGGGACGGACGAGGAGCGCCAGCACGCCCTATCAGTCGCAGTGAGGCAAGGTCTGTTTCGGGGCCTCGTGGCGATTCGCGCGACCGGACAGCCGCTGGAAGATTTCGTTTTAAAGGGCCGAATGAATCCTGCACTTCAAGAGGTCCGCAACTCGAAGCAGATTCTCCTCAGATGGGTAACGACGCTTCGAAAGACGCAGACACCCTGGTCTGTGAAGTTCGATGTCTCCTCGATGGATGAGGATCGTAAAGAAGGCGAGGGCGAATCGCCTGAAAAAGCGCGCCGGGGAGGGATCCAGCGTGTTCAGCCGCCGCGCTCTTGGACGCCTTCACCTTCGAATAGGGGGGGGCGGTTTATCCCTTCAG
Source organism: Thermoanaerobaculia bacterium (assembly GCA_036277235.1). Classification (GTDB taxonomy): domain Bacteria; phylum Acidobacteriota; class Thermoanaerobaculia; order Multivoradales; family UBA5704; genus DATMER01. Next base: position 3,933 of record DASUNJ010000467.1, read on the forward strand.
GTGCAGAGCCGAGGGTTTCCTCTCCAGAAGCGCCTAGCTGGTCTCGCGACTTTGACGGAGCTCTGGCACTCGATAGAGCACACGGAGGGGAGCTTGGAGAGACACTTGAGGAACTTTTTCGGCGGTTCCACAGCCCGGTAGTTTTCTTCTTCAATCGCCGGGGGTTTTCGACCGAGGAAAGCCGTGACCTCGCCCAGGAGACATTCCTAAGGCTCTACAAGAACATGGAGGTATTTCGCAAGGAGAGCAGCGCCGGGACTTGGCTGTTCGAGATCGCGGCGAACCTCTATAAGAACACGCTCCTCAGCCAGTCGACCCAAAGGCGACATGGACTAGGGGAGCGACTGGCTCCTTCGGCAGACGCTGTGGCGGGTGAGCGGCTCTATGTTGAGGATTACGAAGAGGACTCGCTGGTTAGGATATTGAACAAAGAGCGGGCTCAAATCCTCCGACAGGCGATTGACGAGCTGCCACCCCAGATGCGCCAGGCAGTAATCCTGCGTGTTGACGGGGACCTGAAGTATCGCGAGATCGCTGATGTGATGCACGTTTCTATCGAAACTGTGAAAGCGCACCTGTATCAGGCGAGGCAGCACCTGAGAGACAAACTTGGGGCCTACTTTTCCGACGTGGAGCGATAAACAGTGCATTCCGACCTTACCCCCGAACAGACCCGAGCCACGGAGTACCTCCGCCGCGCCGGCACCCATGCGCCCGTGGCGGACATCCGCCGCAAGGTGGTTGAGACGTTCCACGAGCTGGATGAGCTGGTGGCCGGCATCCCCGAGGAGGTGGTGCGGGTCCGCCCCCGGCCGGGGCGGTGGTGCGTGCAGGAGGTCGTGGACCACCTGATCGTCAGCCATCGGCCGGCGGGGGACGAGTTGGAGGGTCTCCTTCAGGGACGGGTGCCGGAGGGCGAGCCCATCCCGGCGAGCCTTCAGTCACCCGATGCGATGGAGAAGGAGTGGTCCGGACTGATCCGCGAGATGAGCGCGGTGCACGGGCGGATCGCGTCTCTCGTCGCGGAGGCTTCCGAGGACACCCCGCTGGATGCGCGGGCGCCGGTGGTGATGGTGATCAACGGGATGGAGTGGATCGAGGAGCTGGACTGGAAGGCCCACGCCATGGCGTTCCGCGCCCATGCGATGGGACATGCCAAGCAGATCCGGGACATCCTCGAAGAGCTTCCGCGGTGAAGAGGCATGCCGGCCCGGTCGATGCCGTGGCCGTCACGCCGGATGGCCGCTTCGTCATCTCCGCCGGGCGCGACGGTCTCGTCCTTCGGCTCGATCTTCGGAGCGGGGAGACCGCCGTCCTTGCGGAGGGACCCTTCCACAGGCTCGCAGTCCTGCCCGATGGCCGGATCGTGGCCGGCCGCAGCCAAGGCGGCGGCGCCGAGGTGATCGACGGTCCGCGCCTGGAGGGGTTCAACTGGGGCGTCTGCTCCGTGGCCGCTTCCTCGAAGTTGATTGCCGTGGCTGGGGACAGCTCCATGCTACG
>DASUNJ010000468.1:0-16481 GCA_036277235.1 Thermoanaerobaculia bacterium
CTCTCGATGCCCAGCACGCTGGACCAGACCTCCGCGACCGTCTCCTCGACCGGGCCGAGGGGAGCGCCGTCCGCTTCCGTCGCTGGAACGGGATCGGGCAGGGCGCGGCGGTCGATCTTGCCGTTCGGGGTCAGGGGCAGGGCGTCGAGGGGCACGAAGGTGGCCGGGACCATGACCTCCGGGAGCTTGCCGCGCAGCCACTCCCGGAGCCGGCCGGGCGAGGGCTCCTCCTGGTCGGGCACGTACCAGGCCGCCAGCCGGCCGTCCCGCACCGCGGCCACCGCCTCGCGCACGCCTGGATGCCGCCTCAGGACCGCCTCGATCTCCTCCAATTCGATGCGGAAGCCGCGGATCTTCACCTGACGGTCGATCCGCCCTAGGAACTGGAGGTTGCCGTCCGGCAGCCAGCGGGCCAGATCGCCGGTTCGATAGAGCCTCTCCCCCTCTCCAAAAGGATTCGGCACGAAGCGCTCGGCCGTGAGGTCCGGCCGTCCGAGGTACCCCCGCGCCAGCGGATGGCCGCCCAGACACAGCTCGCCAGCCGCTCCCATCGGCTGAAGCTGCCCGTAGAGGTCCAAGATACAGGCGCGGCGGCCGGGGAGCGGCCTTCCCAGGGCCACTGCCCCGGTCCGGGAGGCGGACGCGGCGTTCACTTCGAGGAAGGTAGCGGTGATCACCCCTTCGGTGGGGCCATAGGCGTTGAGCAGGCGAATGCCGGCCAGGGGGCTTTGCAGCCAGCGGCGCGCCTCCTCCGCCGGCATGGCCTCGCCGCCCGCCGTGACCAGGCGCAAGGCGGGGGGAGCGCCGGAGGAGGGCTCGCCGGCCCACTGCCGCCAATACGCAGTGGGCAGCTCGGCCACCGTGAGCCCCAGCTCGCCGGCGATCCGGGAGAAATCCGCAGGGGGCCAGAGGTCCGGCCCGCGCAGGACCACGGCGGCGCCGCGTACCAGGGCGGTCAGGATCTGCTCCAGGGAGACGTCGAAGGCCGGCGAAGCGAAGGAGAGGGCGCGGTCGCGCTCGCTCAGCTCCAGCAGGTCCGCCGCCGCTCGGATGTGATCCGCCAGGGTCGCGTGCGTCACCCCGACTGACTTGGGATGGCCCGTGGAGCCCGAGGTATGGAGGACGTAGGCCAGGCTATCCGTTAAACGAGGCGGGCGGGCGGGCGGCGGGCCGGAGGGCAGGAGCCCGTCCGCCTCGATGGGCACCACGACGGTATCGCAGGCGCAGGCCGGGAGCCTTGAGAGCATGCGCTCCTGCACCAGCACCACCGGCGGCTTCAGATCCTCCAGCAGAAAGGCCAGGCGCTCGGCAGGCAGCTCCGGATCCAGGGGAGCGTAGGCTGCACCGGACTTGAGGATGGCCAGCAGAGCCACGACCAGGTCCGGCGAGCGCTCGGCCAGAACGGCCGCGCACGTCTCGGGCCGCAACCCCAGGGCGAGCAGCCGGTCCGCAAGGGCGTCCGCGCGGGCGTCGAGCTCGGCATAGTTGAGCCGACCGGCCCCGCAGAGGACGGCCAGGGCATCGGGAGTCCTCGCCGCCTGCTCCGCGACGAGCTGAGGGACCGTGGCGGTCCGCGGAAGGGCGGAGGCGCCGTTCCACTCCACCAGGAGCTGGTGGCGCTCGGCCGGGGAGAGCAGCGGCAGCTCTCCGATCCGCAGCTCCGGCTCCCTGGCGGCCGCCTCCAGGAGAGTTTCAAGATGGCCGAGGAGGCGCTCGGCCGTGGCGGGCTCGAACAAATCCGCGTTGAAGGTGAGAGCCAGCTCGAGACCGCGGGAGGTCTCTGCCGCCACCAGCTCCAGGTCGAGCTCGGCGAAACGCCGCTCCAGGGCCAGGGATTCCAGGACCAGGGACCCGGTCCGCACCGCGGCCCCCTCGATTCCCAGGGAGAAGGCGGCGAGATCGCCCGCGTCCTTCAGGTGAGCCCGCTGGAAGGCGAGCATCACCTGGAACACGGGCGGCCGCGCCGGGTCCCGCTCGGGCTGGAGCCGCTCCACGAGCATGGGGAACGGGTATTCCTGGTGGCGGAGGGCGCCCAGCACCACGCCGCGCACCTGCTGCAGAAGCTGGCTGAAGGTAGGAGAGCCCGACAGGTCCGAGCGCAGCACGACCGGATTCACCAGGTAGCCGACCGTGCCGTCGAGCTCCGGCGCCAGCCGGCCCGACGTAGGCGAGCCGACCAGCAGGTCGACCTGGGCCGAGAGGCGGTGGAGGAGCACGTCGAGTCCCGCCACCAGGAACGGGAACATCCGGCTTCCAGCCAGCTCCATCCTGCGGGTGCGCGAGCCGCCCCGGAAGGACCGCACGGCCGGCCGCGGCCGGTCCGCGGGCAGCTCGCACACCGGCAGCTCGCCCGCGAGCCGCTTGCGCCAGTACTCCCAGTGCCGCTCCTCCAGGCGCTCACGGCCGACGAATGCCGTGTAAGGCACAGGCGGAGGATCGTCGAAGGTCCCGTCGTACAGAGGCCCCAGCTCGCGCACGATCACCGCGAGCGATCCGAGATCGGCCACCAGGTGATGAATGACCAGGAGGAGGACGTCGTCCCCGCCGGTCCGGAGCAGCCGCAAGCGGAGCAGCGGGTCCTTCTCCAGATCGAAAGGCCGTTCCGCCTCCTCCTGAAGACAGTCTTCCTCCCATTCCGCCTCCTGGAAGTCGAGCCTGCCCTCCGGGTGAAGGCGCTGGATCGGACCGCCCGGCGTCTCATGGAAGCTCAGGCGCAGGGCGTCGTGCCGCTCCGTCAGCCGCTCGAAGGCGCGGCGCAGACGGCCGGCATCGAGCTGGCCGCGGACGCGTGCCGCGGCGGCGATGTTCCATGCCGCGGCCTCCGGCCGCAGCCGTTGCAGGAACCAGAGGGCCCTCTGACCGTGGGAGAGCGGAAGCTCGTTCGAATCCAAGGAACGTGATGATAGCTCGTAAAAACGATCCGGTTCTACCTCTCGACGGTGCAAAGTTGCTCCGGAACCCCACCCGTCGAGTCCGGCTTCCGGTAGCGTCACTATCAAATCGGTAGTGGTACTACCTTTGCAGGAAAAAACAGTCGACGCGGCCGGATCCTCCTCAGGCCGCCGGGTTTCTGCCACCCGGCGGCCTCTTTTTATTCAGGCTATCCTTGGCGGGTGAAGCTGCTAGCTCTCCCCGCTCTGCTGCTCGCCGCGCTGCTTGCGCTCGCAGCCAAACCCGCTCCGCCCCCGAGCGTCATCCTCCTCACCCTGGACACCACCCGCGCCGACGCGCTGGGAGCGGGTACGCCGGTGCTCAGCGCCCTGGCGGCCCGCGGAACCCGCTGGAACCAGGCGGTCACGCCCACGCCGCTGACCCTCCCGGCCCATGCCTCGCTCCTCACCGGCCTCGTTCCCCCTGAGCACGGGCTCCGCGACAACGGCACCGCCGTGCTCCCCAAGGACGTGCCCACCCTGGCCGCGGTTTTCTCCTCCCGCGGCTATGCGACCGCGGCGTTCGTGGCCTCGCGGGTGCTCGACCGCCGCTTCGGGCTGGCCCGCGGCTTCGGGCATTACGACGACAAGGCCCCCGCCGAGCAGATCGGTGAGTACGGCTATCCCGAGCGCAACGCCCGGCAGATGACCGATGCCGCCCTCGCGTGGCTGGCGAAGCGGCCGGCGGACAAGCCTTTCTTCCTCTGGGTCCACTACTACGACCCGCACGCGCCCTACGATCCGCCGGGGATGGACCCGCGGGCCGGCGAGCGCCAGAGGTACGCGGGCGAGGTCGCCTACATGGACCGCGAAATCGGCCGCCTTCTGGCCAGGCTGCCAGCCCACTCCCTGATCGCCGCGGTGGGGGATCACGGCGAGGCCCTGGGCGAGCACGGGGAGCGCACCCATGGCATCTTCCTCTATCAATCGACCATGCAGGTCCCGCTCATCCTGGCCGGTCCCGGTGTGCCGAAGGGGAAGGTGGTCGCGGAGACGGCCCCCACGGTCCGGCTCGCTTCGACCCTGCTGCGGCTCTCGGGGGGGGCGGGAGCTCCCGCGGCCGGATTCGGCGAAGCGCTTCCGGGATTGGGAGGAAAACCCGCGGCTCCCGTCTACCTGGAGAGCCGCTTCCCCCTGAGCGCCTACGGCTGGAGCCCTCTGGAAGGGATGTTCGACGGCCGCTGGAAGCTGATCGTGGCTCCGCGGCCGGAGCTGTACGACCTCGGGTCCGACCCCAAGGAGACCAAGAATCTCTTGAACGATCAGCGGGAGCACGCGCGCCGGCTCAAGGGGGCTCTTCAAACTGCGCAGCGCGCCTTCAAGACCCGCAAGGCGGAGGCGGCCGATCCCGAGCTGGCGCGCTCCCTCCAGAGCCTCGGCTACGCCTCGGGCTCGGGCTCCAGCGGCAAGGGGACGCTCGATCCCAAGGACGGCGTCCCTCTCCTTGCCGAGTTCATGGCCGCCAAGGAGCTGACGCAAGGGGGGCAGGCCAAGGTGGCAGTGGCCAAGCTGACCGAGCTGGTGCGCCGCAGCCCGGGGAACATCCCGTTCCTGACCGCCCTCGCGACCGCGCAGCTCGCTGGCGGCGATACCGGCGGTGCCGATGCCGCCATCGCTACCTACCGCCGGGCCGCGCAGGAGAATCCCCGCCTCGACTTCCTGCACGAGAACCTGGCTGATGCCTACGCCCGCCTCGGCCGCGTGGAAGAGGCGCGCAAGGAGTACGAGCTGACGCTGGAGCTGAACCCCCGCTTCGCCGCGGCCTGGTGGGGCCTGGCCGATCTGGCCCAGAAAGCGGGAAAACCCGCGGAGGTCCGCCGGCTGCTGACCGAGGCCGTGAACGCCGGCACGGAGAGCGTGTCCATCCTGGTGCGCCTGGCCGAAGTCGAGGCCAAGGCCGGGGACGCCGCGGCCTCCGAGCGCCGCTTCCGCCAGGCGGTGGAGCTCGCGCCGGCCTGGGTGCCCGCCTGGCTGGTCTGGGGTCAGCTCGCGGAGAACCAGGGCCAGCTCGACCGCGCCCTGGAGCGCTACCTCAAAGCCGCCGAGGTCGGCCCCGGCCAGCCCGCGCCGCTCCTCGGAGCCGGCCGCGTCCTTCAGAAGAAGGGCGACCGCCAGGGAGCCCGGCAGTATCTGGAAAGGGTGATCGCGGTGGCGCCGGGATCGGCGGAAGCGCGGGAGGCCCGGCGGCTGTTGGGGTAGGCCGGAAAGGACTTCAAGGACGCCAAGGACCTCAAGGACGCCAAGGACGAAGAACCTGTCCCTGCGGTCCTTGGTGTCCCTGAGGTCCTTTCCGGCTCACGGCGCCACGCGCCCGCGCAGGCTCCTCAGCTCCCGGTCTTCCGGCCAGCGGGCGATGCCGCGGTCCAGGACCTCGACCGCGCCGCTCACATCCCTGACCTCATAGGCCAGGCCGGCGAGCGCCTTGGCCGCGGCGGGACCCTGGGCCTCGATCTCGGGCCAGAGCTCGCCGATCTCGCGGCCTTGGAGATAGCGCAGCTCCAGGTCTCCGGGCGCTACCGCGAGACCTCGGGCTGCCGATTCGGCCGCGGCGTCGCGCCTGCCTTTCTGGAGATGAATCACCGCGAGATAGCGGTAGCCCTCCACGAAGTCCTGCTTGATCTCCACAGCCTCTTCATAGGAGGCCCGCGCTTCCTCCAGCCGGCCGGTGCGGTACTGGATCTCCCCGCGCCGCAGGGCCTCGTCGAGCCGGCGCTTCAGGTCCTCCTCGGCCTTTCCGACCCGGCCGTGCATTACCAGAGCGAGGGAGGCGAGCGCCGCCATCAGCGCGGGCGCGGCCCAGCGGTTGCGGCGTCCGAACCGGAGCACCAGCACGGAGAACGCGGGCAGCGCCGAGAGGATCAGGGGAGGGAAGGCCAGCGAGCCCACCACGGCTCCGGCCGCGACACCGGAGCCGATCCCCGGCCGCAGCGCCTGCAGCGCCACCGCCGCCGCCGGGACCACCGAGGCCAGCAGCAGGGGCCGGTCCACCAGGAACAGCTCGACGAGAGCCACGTCGAGCAGCACGATCCCCAGCCCGGCAGCCGGCATCCAGTCGGGGCCGGAAAACGCCGCATCCTCCGCCGGGGAGCGCAGGGCGAGCCAGATCACCAGCCCGAGGAGCAGCCAATGGACGAGATGGAAGCCCGGGATCGGCACTCCCTCCGACAGGTTTCCCACCCACAGGTGCGAAGCCATGTGCGCGGGAAAGAGCAGGAGCGCCAGGAAACGGACCGGCCGGCCGGCGAGCGCGGGCGCGGTCAGGACCAGGAAGGGGAGCAGGAAGTCGGTGCCGACGAAGAACCAGTCGACCAGCCCGGCCAAAGGGACACGCAGGAGCACCTCGCTGCCCGCGGGCCCGGTCCAATGCCGCCATCCGGCGGCAGCCGACACCGCCTCGACCGCCCAACCGATCGCGCCCAGGAATAGGGACCCCCAGGCCACCTGAAGGAACAGCCGCGGCCCTTGCTTCTCCTGGCGCGCGAACCGTTCCCCCAGCCACCAGGCCAGGTAGGCGACGATCGCCCAGCCAGCCGCCTGCTGGACCGCCTTGCCGAGATCCTCGCGGTTCACCCAGGCCAGAGCCACGCCGCGCAACACTCCGTACACCGCCACCGACACCCAGAACGCGATCGCCCGGCGGCGCGGCAGGGACCTCCACGAGTGCCACACCAACAGGGCGAGCACCACCAGCGACGGGAGGGCCAGGATCAGGACGCGGGGCTCCATGGGTGGGGAGAGCGTAGCACCGCCCGGCACGGAAGCTGCACAATCCCCGCGCGCCGTGAAGTCTGCTGTCCTCCTCTTCTCCCTCGCCGTGCTCCTTGCTGCGCCGCCGCTCCTGGCCCAGTGCCAGACCCATTCCGGCCTGACCTATGCCACCTACCAGGACGCCGCCGGCCAGACCCAGGAGCTGAAGCTGGAGCTTCTCGTGCCTGCTTCGGCGGCCCCCGTGCCGGTCGTGATCTGGATCCATGGCGGCGGATGGTTCAACGGCAGCCGCCTGCCCATCCCGGCCGGGGTGTCGGCCCTGTGCTCCAAGGGCTACGCGGTCGCGAGCATCGACTACCGCCTCACGGGCACGGCCATCTGGCCGGCCCAGATCCAGGATGTCAAGGGAGCGGTGCGCTGGCTGCGCGCCCATGCCGCCAACTACAACCTCGACCCGGACCGCTTCGCCGCCTGGGGCAGCTCCGCGGGTGCCCAGCTCGCCTCCATGCTGGGGACCTCCGGGGACGAGGGCACGGTCACGGTCGGCAATTTCACGGCCGACCTGGAAGGCATGACGGGCGGCAACGCCGCCTTCTCCAGCCGTGTCCAGGCCGCGGTGAGCTGGTACGGCTACGGCGACATGCTCCAGATGAATTTCTACCCGAGCACCCAGAACCACGACACGAACGGCTCCCCCGAGAGCCGGCTGGTCGGCGACTGGATCCAGAGGGTCCCGGAGCGCACGGCCACGGCCAGCCCCATCACCTTCGCCTCGCCGGACGATCCGCCCTTCCTGGTCATGCACGGCACGCTCGACGACCTGGTCCCGTTCAACCAGAGCGAGCTGCTGGTCGACGCCCTGCGCCGCAACGGGGTCCGTGTCGCCTGGGTGCCGGTCCCGAACGGCGGCCACGGCAACGCCGCCTTCAACACCACGGCGAGCTTCCAGGCCGTCTACGACTTCCTCAAGACCGCGCTTCTCGACCTGCCGGCCGTGACGGTCCGGGTGATAGCCGCGGACGCCTCCGCCTCCGAAGCCGGACCGGGCACCGCGACCTTCACGGTCTCGCGCACCGGGAGCACGGCGTCGCCCCTCACCGTGCGCTGGGCGCCGGGCGGCACGGCGCGGATCGGCACCGATTACAGCCTGGCCGCGCCGTGGTCGGTCGTCCTCCCCGCGGGAGCCGCCTCCGCCAGCCTGACGCTCACGCCGGTGAACGACCTGCTCGTCGAGGGGGATGAGACCGCCGTCGTCAAGCTCGCCGGCGATCCCGCCTACCGGATCGACGACACGGGGGGCTCCGCGACCGCGGTCCTCTCCGACGACGACCTGGCTCCCGGATTGCCCGTGGTCACGATCGAGGCGGCCGATCCCGCCGCTTCGGAGGTGGGGCTGGACGGCGGCTCCTTCACGGTCTCGGTGAGCCCCTCGCCGGCCTCCGACCTCCTCGTCCAATATGCCGTGTCCGGCACGGCCACGAACGGCGAGGACGTCGCCGCGCTCTCCGGCGTGCTGACCGTGCCGGCGGGGATCTCCTCCGTGGACCTGGACGTCGAGGTGCTCAGCGACTCGCGGCTGGAGACCGGCGAAACGGCGATCCTCACCCTGTCGCCCGGCCGCCTCTACGAGATCGGCCTACCGTCCACCGCGAGCGTCCGCATCCTGGAGCTCGACGACGATTCGTCCATGCCGGTCGTCTCCGTGTCCGCCGTCGACCCCTACGCCTCCGAGCCGGGGAACGCGGACGGCGTCTTCGCGGTCACGCGCACGGGCTCCACGGCCTCCTCGCTGCTCGTCGACCTGCTGGCGGGGGGGAGCGCCGAGGGGGGGAGCGACTATTGGAACCTGACCTCCGCCGTCTTCTTCGGCCAGGGCGTGTCCCGGCTCTCCGTCACCGTCGAGCCGACCGACGACACCCTAAAGGAGGGGCCGGAGACGGTCACCCTGGCCGTGGAACCGCAGGCTTCCATCCTCCTGGGTCCCTACGCCGGGAGCGCTGTGACGATCGCGGACGACGAGCCCTCGCAGGGCGCAGACGGCTTCTATCCGCTGACGCCCTGCCGCCTGCTGGACACCCGCGGCCCGGCCGGTCCCTGGGGCAAACCCCGCCTTCAGGCGGGCGAGACCCGCGTGTTCGAGCTGGGGGATCGCTGCGGCATCCCGCCCGACGCCGTCGCCCTGTCGCTCAACGTGACGGTCGTCAGCCCCGACTCGGGGGGGTTCGTGAACCTCTTCGAGACCGGGGCTCCGCGGCCGGACACCTACACGACGGCCTTCAGGGGCGGCCAGACGCGGGCGAACAACACCATCGCCAAGCTGACCGGCGCTCCCCCGAGCCTCGCCGTCTACAGCGGCGCCGCCACGGGCGGGCTCGACCTGATCCTCGACGTGACCGGCTACTTTCGGTAACGGCATCCCCCTTGCAGCCCTGAAGAGTGCCTTCGGGCCCGCCGCCGGCAGGTCGTTCTGGCCGGTGGCGACAACTTCCACGAGGCACCCCAACAGGAGGCCCACATATGAAGATCAGATCGACTCTTTTCGGCGCTCTGCTGCTCTGCGCAGCGCTGGCCGTTCCCGCCGCCGCGGACCAGGACAAGAACAAGGACAAGAAGAAGCAAGGGCAGGAGCAGGGCCAGTCCGAGGACCGCGCCGCCGAGCGCGGCAAGCCTACCGAGGCCGAGCAGCGGACGGACCAGGACGACCGCGAGCCCGATCCGGCCCGCGACGACAACGACCTGGACACCCCCGGCGGCGACGCCATCCGCATGCAGGCGCTCGACACCGACGGCGACGGCCGCATCACCCGCGCCGAGTGGCGGGGCAACGACACCTCCTTCAGCCAGCACGACAAGAACGGCGACGGCGTCCTGGCCGGAGCGGAGATCGCCCCGAGCGAGCCGCTGACCGACAACGAGGACCCGAACAACGACTGGCAGGAGTGGTGGGACTTCCACCAGGGCCAGGTCGACACGGGCGTCTTCGACGGCATGGACAAGGATGAGAACCAGTCCGTCTCCCGCGAAGAGTGGGCCGGCAGCCGCGGCCTGTTCGACCGCCTCGACCGCGACCACAACGGGGAAATCAGCCAGCAGGAGTACGAGGACCGCGAACACCGTGGCATGACCCGCGAGGCGCTCTTCGGCAAGATGGACGCCAACGGCAACGGCCGCCTCGAGCCCGCGGAGTGGTGGTGGAGCCGCGACGCCTTCAACCTGGTCGACCGCGACAGCAACGGCTGGGTCACCCCCGAAGAGTTCCTGCACCGCGGCGAGCCCCAACCGCCGCGGTAATTCCTCTCTTTTGGAGGGAGGGTAGCGGCGGAGGCATACGCGCCAACTTGGCATTTCCAAGCCCCGCCAGGGGCGTCATAACGGTAGCCCGGCACGTGAGTGCCGGGTAAAGGAGCTCCGAAAACATCCCGAGCCCCGGATGGGGCGACAGAACGGGAGTGGGGCGCTTTCCACCCTGCTTCCCTCCTGTCGCCCCTACGGGGCTCAGGTGTTTTGACGACCATTTCCCCGGCACTCACGTGCCGGGCTACCGTATGACGCCCCTGGCGGGGCTTCCGTTCGGAGCCTTTCTTCGTCTCTTCAAGTGAGTGTGCGTGGGACCGAAGCCGCAAATACCGTGGGGCCAGTCGCTCGCCCCGTGGGGATTGTCACGCGCCCCGCGAGGCCAGTCGCTCGCCCCACGGGGATTGTCACGCGCCCCGCGAGGATAGTCGCTCGCCCCGTGGGGATTGTCTCCTGCCCCGCGGGGATAGCCGCTTGCCCCGTGGGGATTGTCTCCTGCCCCGTGGGGATAGCCGCTTGCCCCATGGGGATTGCCTCTCGCCCCATGGGGATAGTCGCTCGTGTCATGGGGCAAATCGCTCGCCCCGTCCGGGAAGTCACTCGCCCCTGGGGGAGCCCAACGGACAGTCTCTGAGCCGGCGCCTTATCCGTAGGGCGCAGATCTCAGCGGGTGTTCAGGCATCCGGCGGGGGAGAAGGCGTCGAGTAGCCGAGCTGTGCGAGGGCATCGCGGACCCGGGCTACCAGCTCGGGATCGTTCGACGATACCGGTGCGCTCTGGGTTTCCTTGAGCGCGCGGCCGAGCCCCTCCAAGTCAACGCCGTAGCAGGTCAGGAGACGATCCAGGGTAAACAGGTCCGGATGCTTCCTGCCGTTCTCGTAGCGGGAGAGACGGCTCTGGGCGATGCCGCTTCGGGCCGCGACCTCGCTCTGGGTCAGGCCGGCCACCTTCTCGCGCAGCCGGCGGAGAGCCGGCCCCAATCCGTTGAAGATGCTCAGTCCGGAGTCGGAGTGCATTCCAGAATGGTACTCCTCTAGAGGTAATACGTCCAGATCTTCTTTCTTCCGGACCGGGCTTGACATCATAACTATTGACCCATAGGGTATGCCGAAAGGAGCAAGCCTGAGATTGGAGCAGGCGTCTTGGGTCGCGGCCATCAAGGTGGCGGCTGGGACCCTTCAAGGAATGGTTTGATCTTCCGGAGCCATGATGGCCCGGATGTCTGTGAGGAGAAGAAGTATGGCCAAGGTAAGTTATGGTGACTTCCTGAATGCGTGCGACGCGCTGCTGGCCGCGGCGTTGGTCAACGCAGGGGAGGCGGCGGACGAGCTCCGGCTGCAGCTCGAGACGGACACGGCAGGGGCCAAGGATGCGCAGGCGCGGAGGAACGCGTACAAGGCCCAGGCTCAGCAGGCTTCGCGGGACCTGGACGGCTTTATCGCTTCTGCCAGGGTGGTCTACTCCCGCCTCCGCCACATGCTGATCGCCCTCTTTGGCTTGAGGGCCGAGAAGCTGGTCGAGTTCGGCATCCAGCCCCTCCGGCCGGTGCCGAAGACGAAGGTGAAGGAGGAGCCGCTGCCGCCGCCTCTCGAAATGAACAAGCTGCCGGTGGAGGGCCAGTCACCCACCCAGGCGGCCCACTCCCAGACCGAATCCACGAGATAGAGCACATCTGATGTCACTCCGGGGGCGCGACGGCGCCCCTCTTTGTTTCCCGCAGTTGTCAGGTTGGTACGGTCGTTGCAGTCGACCCCTTCCGTCCAGCAGCCGATGCCGATGGGCCGAGCCGCTGGGGACTTCAAAGTCAGAGCTTGGCCGGCCCCATAAGGCGAGCCCCCCGGGGCGCGTCTCAGGTAAAGTGCGGCCGCTTGACGGGATGAACAACAGGAGACAGACGACGATGCGCACTCTCAAGATCTTTCTCGCCGCGGTTTTCTGCTCCGCGACGTTCGCCATAGCCGACACGAATCTCGAGGTCCAGTTCGTTCAGCTCGACGCCGACAGCGACGGCTTCGTGGCGCAATCCGAGTGGACCGGCGGCTTCGAGACGTTCGACAGCCTGGACCGGGACGGCGACGCCGTCGTCACCCGCACCGAGTTCTTCAACCGGGGCACCCGCTACAAGAGCCGCGAGGAGAACTTCCGCGATCTGGATGCCGACAAGGATGGCCGGGTGAGCGCGAGGGAGTGGAAGTGGGGCGAGCAGACGATGTCCGTCCTCGACCGCAACGGCGACGGCTTCCTCAGCCGCAAGGAGTTCCGCTGCCGCCCGAACGGTGGCCGCACCGCGCAGCAGGCCAGCGGGAAGTAAGGACCACCCCTCACCCCCCCTACGCACTTCGCATCTCCCAGCCCCGCCAGGGGCGTCATACGGTAGCCCGGCACGTGAGTGCCGGGTAACGGAGATTCCAAAATAACCTGAGCCCCGGCAGGGGCGACATCCCATTCTGTCGCCCCTGCCGGGGCTCAGGGTGTTTGTTTGTGGTTTACCCGGCACTTACGTGCCGGGCTACCGTATGTCGCCCCTACCGGGGCTTTCAGCGGGCCGACCAGCGCAGGCCGGCCCGCACCGATCTCCCGGCACCCGGGAACCCGATCAGCGTTTCGTATCTCTCGTCCAGCAGGTTGTCCAGCCGCAGCCGCAGCTCCCACGCCTTGGCGAAACGCCAGGCAGCTCCCATTCCCAGCAGCTCGTAGCCGTCCACCGTGCGCCGGTCCTCGACGGGGATCTGGCGGTCGAAGAAGCGGGAGACCGCCTGTGCGTCCAGGTCGAGTGTGACAGTCTCGACCGGCTGCCAGTGTGTCTGGACACTGCCCGTCCACTTGGGCCGGTGCCGCAGGTCCGCTTCCGATTCGAATTCCTGCCAGGTGGTGCTCGCTCGGACAGAGACTCCGTCCAGGGGCTTCCAGCCCCAGGTGCCTTCGACTCCACGGGTTTCCACTTCTGCGCGGTTCAGGTGGAGGAAGGTCTCGAAGTCGAAGTCGACGAGGTTTTCGTAGCGATTGTAGAAAAGGGTCAGGCCGGCATCGGTCCGGTCTCGCCGCCATTCGACGCCCAGGTCGCCTCCGAGGACGGTCTCGGGGCGGAGGTCCGGGTTGCCCCCAAGCTCCGGGGGACTGGCCAGGGCGAAGAAGCTGGGGAGCTTCCAGGCGCGGCCGGCCGAGGCGCGGAGGCGGGCGCTGCCGATCTGGCGGGCGATCCCCAGGCGCGGGCTCCATTGCGCGGCGTTGTCTTCCGGCACGTCGATGCGGGAGCCGAGCTCGAACGTCCAGTCCCCGCGGCCGGCGATCAGCTCCGTGTAGGCTCCGGGCAGGGTGCGGGAGATGTCGTAGTCGCCGGTGATGAATCCGGCGAGGAGGCTCTCGTTCTCTCCCTGCTCGCGTTGTAGGTCCACCCCGGCGCTCCAGCGCAGCGCCTCGGAGCTTCGGAGGACGGAGGCCCAGCCGAGGCGGGTGCGGGTGAAGCGGGTTTCCTCGATCGCCTCCGGCACCGCGAAGAGCACCGCGGGGCTCTGCCGGTCCATGGCGTGGCGGTAGACCGAGGCGTCCAGCCGGTGGCGCTCGCCGAAGGAGAGCCCGGCCGCCAGGCTCAGCTCTTCGTGGTCCGAACGGCGGAGCTCGCCGTCGCCGTAGACCGGGCCTCCCGAGGCGTCCGGATAGTCATCCCCTTCCCACCAGGCTCCCCGAGCCTTGAGCGTGAGCCGGCCTTTGGACAAGCTGGCGAGGCCGCCCGCCTGTTCGAAGCGCTCTTCGGCGATGCGCTCGGCTTCCTCTTCCCAGAGCGCGGTGACCGACCAGTCCTTGCCGGAGACCGTGCCGGTCCCGCGCCGGAAGGAGGCGTTGCCGGCGGAGAGCTCGGTCTGCGCCTCGGGCTTCCCGCCGGTCTTCCCTCCATCATGGGTGATGATGTGGACGGCTCCGGCGAGGCCCGTGGAGCCGTAGAAAGAGGACAGGGGGCCGCGGACGATCTCGATGCGCTCGATGCCGGCGGTGGGCAGCCCTTCCAGGTTGAAGACGTCGCCCACCTGGTAGGTCGAGTCGTTGAGAGCCACGCCGTCGAGGAGGACGAGAGTGAAGTTGGGCTCGCCGGCGCGGATCTGGGCGGCGCTGAAGCCGCCCCGGCCGTTGGTGGTCACGCTTACCCCGGGCACAAAGCGGAGGAGGTCTCCCACGGTGCGGGCGCCCGAGGCTTCGATAGCCTCGCGGTCGATCACCGTCACCGAGCCGGCGGCGGAGGAGAGGGGGCGGGCCTGGACGGTCGCGGTCTCATAGAAGGTCTCGGCAGGCTCCTGCGCTCCGGAGGCGGCGGCGAGCAGCAAGAGTCCCAATAGAGCCGGCTTCAACCCGGGCAAGGGCTCGATCATGAAGGAATCCTATCCCTTCCGGGTTGCGTCGGGAGCCATCCTCCCTTACAGTTGTCGGTCTCTACCCGAGAACCGGAGGTCAGCGTTTTGTTTACCAGGCTCCTCTCCGCACTTGCTTTGGCATTGGTCATCCTTGCTCCCCTGAAGGTGTCCGCCATCTCCCAGTCCCTGCCGACGCTCCTGCCCTGGGAAGACCGCGTCGTTCGGGACGGCATTGAGCTTCAGGTGGCGGTCGCGCCCCAGGGGCGCCCTTTGAGGGAGCGGGACCGGGTGACCTTCCGCTTCCAGGTGGCGGACGAAGAAGGCCGGCCGATGCCGGGGCTGCGGCCCGCGGCGTGGCTGGAGCCGCTCGCGCCGGGCCAGTCGGTCGATCCAAAGGCCTGTGTGCAGGAGATGGAGACGGGTTCCGGCTGGAAGCTGGTCAAGGCGCCGGTCCTCCTCGACCTGGATCTCCGCGAAGGGGAGCGCCCCGGCACCTACGAGGCCCTGGCGCGGATGGGCCGTCCCGGCCGCTACGGCGTTGCCTTCTTCCTCGGCTCGCCCCGCCTGGTCCACTGTTTCGAGGTCGAAGTCCAGGGTTAGTTGGGTCAAGCGGCGAGCCGCTGCTCTTCGAGCTGCCGCGAGCGGCGGCGCGCCACCGTGCCGTTCCAGTGGCAGAGCGGGCCGAGCAAGCCGTAGATCACACCCGACAGGAACAGGGGGCCGCCCGCCAGGACGATGGCGACGGACAGGCCGCCCACCCCTACGAAGATCAGGTAGTGGCGCATCCAGGCGCGGGCCTCGAGGCGCTCGATCTCGTCCAGCTCCAGCTCCTTGGAGCGCGTTGCGCGCAGGTAGAGCAGCGAAAAGCAGGCGAAGACCGCGATGAAGCCGAAGCCGTAGACGAGCATCAGCGAGGCCATCTCCTCCCGGCTCGTGAGCATGGGCTTTTCGGCCCCCGGACCGAGACCGAAGAAGAGGCCGGTCAGGGCGGTGGACAGGAACTTCAGCGGGTAGATGTAGAACAGCACGACGAAGAGCAGGACCGAGTTGATCACCACGGTCCAGGCGTCCTGGAGGCCGTAGCGGCGGAAAAAGCCGTTGTGGGCGACCCAGATCGTGATCAGCATGGTGAAGCTGAACGCGAAGGCGACGAAGCCGTCCAGGCTCGTCACCAGCTCCGGGAAGGTCTGGGGCACTTCCAGCGAGACCACGAGCAGGGTCGCCGCGAATCCGAACACGGCATCGCTCAGGGCTTCCAGGCGCGTGACTTCCCGTCCGCGGAGTGTCATTGCGCAGCCAAGTGTAACGCGTGCCAGGCCCGGTGCGCCTGTGCCATCATGCTGCGCAGGGCCGGAGCCTGCTTTTCTGCGCCAACAACCAGGAGGAGAATTCCGATGCGACCGATCCGCTCTCTCTGTCTGCTGCTGCTTGCGCTGACCCTGGCCGTTCCGGCCTTCGCCGTGCCCGGAGCCCCCGACCGCGTGCCCGCCGCCTCGCTCCTGGTGCCGTTCTTCGAGACGGGCGTCAACTCGGGCACCCATCCGCACGACACGCTGCTGGTGGTGAACAACTGGCGCACCGACAACCGCCGGTTCCACTACCACGTCTGGGACATCGACGGGAACCCGACCGACCTGAACGGCAACATCACGCTGGGCTCGCTCGGCTCCTGGAACGTGGCCCTGCGCGACCTCCTCACCGTCACCTCGCCGGCGGTCCGCGCCCAGCTCACCGAGGGAGCGTTCTTCCGTGGGTTCATCACGATCGATGCCATCGCCCTGGACCAGAGCCCGGCGGTGCCGCCCACGAACGCGACCTTTGTCTTCTCGAACGACAATGTGTTCGAGGGGTACATCTACTACACCCGCCTGTCGCAGGGCTCGGCGAACGGCATTTCGATGGTCGCGCTGGAGACCGTGCCGGCCGCGACCAACGCCTTCCTGCGGGGGTTCTACCGGGCGAATGACGTCCGGGAGGAGATCGACCCGACCGGCCGGCGCTGCGCGAGGCGGCTTTCCACCGGCGGCAACTGCGCCAGCGGCATCAACGGCGCGCTCGCGCGCATCCACATGCGGGCCTTCCGCTCGGTCCCGCTCAACGGCAGCACCCGGGCCGTGGTCTTCACCTGGGTGCCGTCCCGCACCCAAGGCCCGTCGATCTTCTGTGACAACCCGGCCAACAGTGGCAGCCCCAGCTACATCTT
>DASUNJ010000469.1:0-10893 GCA_036277235.1 Thermoanaerobaculia bacterium
GGCGTTCACCCGTGTCGAGCTGCCCGTGCCTGGACATGGCGAGCGCCTGGAGCTCTGGCTGCGGGTCCTTCCCGAAGCAAAAACTCTGGATCTCGATTCGATTGCCTCCAAGTTCCGTTTTACGGCGGGCCGCATCCGCGATTCTGCCGCCACGGCGCGCAGTCTTGCTCGGGCCCGCGATCCTCAAGGGAGCGCGATCACGGAGGCCGACCTGTATGCGGCGTGCCGGCTCCAGTCGAGCCAGAAGCTCGCGACGCTCGCCCAGAAGATCGTGCCGCGCTACCGGTGGGACGACATCGTCCTGCCCGCGGGGCGCATGGAGCAGCTCCGGGAGATCTGCAACATGCTGCGCTTCCGCTCGCGCGTGTATGAGGACTGGGGCTTCGGCGGCAAGCTCGCGATGGGCAAGGGGCTCAACGTCCTCTTCTGCGGCCCTTCGGGGACCGGCAAGACCATGGCCGCCGAGATCCTCGGGAGCGATCTCGGGCTCGACCTCTACAAGATCGATCTCTCGAACGTCATCAGCAAGTACATCGGCGAGACCGAGAAGAACCTGTCGCGGATCTTCGACGAGGGGCGCGCTTCGAACGCCATCCTGTTCTTCGACGAGGCCGACGCCGTGTTCGGCAAGCGCACCGAGGTGAAGGACGCCCACGACCGCTACGCCAACATCGAGGTCAGCTATCTCCTGCAGCGCATGGAGGAGTACGAGGGCATGGTGATCCTCGCTTCCAACCTGCGCAAGAACATGGACGAGGCGTTCGTGCGCCGGCTGCACTTCACGATCGAGTTTCCGTTCCCTGCCGAGAACGACCGCCGCCGCATCTGGGACGGCCTGTGGCCCGCGGCGCTGCCGCGCAGCACGGACCTCGACCTCGACTTCATGGCCCGCCGCTTCGAGATCCCGGGCGGCAACATCCGCAACATCGCGCTCGCGTCCGCCTTCCTGGCGGCTTCCGACGGCGGCGTCGTGACCATGTCCCACCTGATCCGCGCAACCCAGCGCGAGTACCAGAAGATGGGCAAGGTCGTGCTCTCGGGCGAGTTCGGCGAGTACGAAGGGCTGACCGAGGCGAGATAACTCCATGCATGATCTGAAACCAGCGGCGAGAGACACGGCTGCAGAGCCGTTCCGCCCGCGGATTGCGCCCGGTATCGGCGCCATGAATCCGGTGCACCCGCTTCTCGCGTTCCAGCGCCGGCATGGCAATCAGTTCGTTCAGAGGAAGCTCGCCGGAGGGCTCGTCCAGCGCCGGGAGGTGATGGACACCAAGGCGTCGGCGACCAATGTCCTCCTCTTCCCGGAGACGGAGAACCCTTCGGTCAAGGTGGACGTGCTCGCCCATCTCGAGGGCGGGCTCGTCACGGACACGTCGCTGCGCCCGCGGGTCTCGGCGATCCTGGGGCCGGGATCGACCCTGCGCGGCATCGCCAGGCGGATGCTGCCCTTCTTCAAGGCCGCCGGCAGCCCTCCCACCGAGGACGAGCTGGCCAAGGCCCTCCTCGTCTACAGCCAGTACTACCTGGCCGTCCCGCGCATGACGGGCTTCAAGGTCGGGCTCCGCCTGCCGCTGCCCATCGAGATCGACGTCCAGACGGGGGAGTGGGTGGTGAACCCGGGGCTGATCCGGACCTGGGCCGGGACCTTCGATCCCAAGTGGGAGCCGCTGCTCAAGCAGGCTCCGGCCGACCTGGAGGTGGCGAGCGCCGCCGATCTCGACAAGGCGGTCACCGGCTTCCTTGCCGAGCACCCGAGCGCCCTCGCCCGCGGCATCGCCCTCGGCGCCCGGCTGCTGACCAACGCCTTCGACAACGACCAGTTCGCCCTGCGCCTGTTCGACGTCCTGGAAGCCAAGGGCGAGGCGTTCGAGGTCGCGCTGTGGATGATGAACATGCTGGTCAACCATCAGATCCAGCTCTTCAACTCCCAGGGAGCGGGCGCGGCGGTCCTCTGGCGGGTCCTGACGGTCCTCTCCCTGCCGCCGGCAAGCCTCCCGGCGGCCCAGGAGGAGTGGCGGCAGCGCGCGCTCCGCATGCTGCCCACCGAGACCGTGCTCGGCGTGAGCGCCGGCAAGCGCCCCATCCAGGCCTTCATCTTCCCCGGTGCGACCAGCGAGCGGGCGCTCGTCATCGCCGGAGTACACGGCTCGGAGCAGGCGGGCGTCGAGGTGGTGGAGCTGCTCCTCGCGGAGCTGCGCAAGGGCATCCGTCCCCACTACACGGTCGTGGTCGTGCCCAGGCTGTTCCCGGACAATTACGAGCTCAAGAAGCGCGAGGGCACGACCGAGACCAACCGCGACTTTCCCGGCCGGGGCAAGAGCCTGGACACGGCGCGCAAAGAGGGCAAAAAGAAGGGCAAGGGGCCGATCGACGCGCTGGGCAAGGAGATCCTGCCCGAGAACGTGATGCTGATGCAGGTCATCGAGCGCTTCCGGCCGAGCCGCGTCGCGAGCGTTCACGGCACCTTCGACCTGAAGAAGGCCGGCGTCTTCACCGATCCGCGCGGCACCGCGGCGGAGACGGCGCAGGACCGGGACCTGGCCCTCGACATGGCCCGCGAGGCCCGGAAGGGGGGCGCCAACGTGGCGGGCAACAAGCTCGGCAGCAAAAAGGAGAACGTCGGGTTCGAGCAGGCGCCCCAGGTGGGCATCTCGCTCGGAGGCTATGGCCCGCAGGACGTGGCCGAGGGCAAGGCCACGGACCGGCCCGCCATGACGGTCATCACCATGGAGACCGGCGGCAACGAGAGGAGCTCGGAGATCAAGGACCCCGGGAAGCTGGCGGCCCGTCAGCAGGAGCTCGCATCGCTCCGCGACGTGCTGCTCTTCCTCTTCCTCCGCGCGCCCCGGCCGAAGCCCTAGAGGAAAAGGTGGACGACCTATGACGATGCGCAATGTCCAGCCGGCGGCCAAAGAGCCCGCCGAGCCGTCTCGCCAGCGGAGCGAGCAGCCTTCCGGACCCGAGCAGCAGGGCTTCGCCGGAGGCTCGAGCTTCGCGCAATCGGTCCTCACCCTGCAGCGCCGGCACGGCAATCAATACGTGCAGCGGATGATAGGACGGATACAGCGCTCGGCCGACCCGGCCATGAAGGAGGGGGGCGATCTCGATCCCGGCGTCGAGTCCTCGATCCAGCGCGCCCGCGGCGGCGGCCAGGCGCTCGACGCCGGGGTGCGGGCGCAGATGGAGCCGGCCCTGGGCACCGACCTGGGCGGCGTGCGGGTACACACGGGGGCCGAGGCCGACCGGCTCAACCGGGCGGTGTCGGCGCGCGCCTTCACCACCGGCCGCGACGTCTTCTTCCGCCAGGGGGAGTACAACCCGGGCAGCTCCTCCGGCCGCGAGCTGCTCGCCCACGAGCTGACCCATGTCGCGCAGCAGCGCGGCGCGGCGGTCCAGGCCAAGCTCACGCTGGGTCCCGTGGACGACCCGGCCGAGCGCGAGGCCGACGAGGTGGCGCGGCAGGTAATGCGCAAGCACGACGCGGGCACCGTGACCGCAACCGCGCAGCCTCGGGTGCAGCGGATGTGCGCCCAGTGCGAAAGCGCGCTGGAGAGCGGCAACGCCTCGGGCCTGTGCCCCGAGTGCCAGGAGAAGCTGGCCCGCGCCTCGGCTTCCACGGTGCAGACGATGCGCGTGCAGCGCCGGGGTGTCGGCCCGGCGCGGGACCTCACCCCGAGCTCGGAGTTCCTCCAGCCGGGCTGGACCGAGGTGAACGAGCTGGGCGTCGCCTTCAGCGAGGGGCTGGTCGAGGACGACGGCGGGGTCATCCTGCGCACGTCTCCCGGCGGCACGTTCATCCGCTGGCTGCCGCAGAACACCAAGTTCTTCATCCTCAAGGAGAGCCCGGACCGCAAGTTCTATGCGGTGTCGAGCCTCACGGGGAGCGGAGGCTCCGGCGAGTTCGGTTATGTCGCGAAGCGCCTCATCTGGCGCAACCTGCCCGATCCGGACGCGGAGGTCTACAAGATCAAGTCCGGCGAGTCGGCGATCGAGCTCGCGGCCAAGCACTACTCGGGCAAGGGGTTCGACGTCTGGGGCAAGGACAAGCGCTACGTGGTCAACGCCCTGGTCTGGGTCAACCAGAGGTCGAAGCACAACTCGGGAGGGAAGTCCGGGATCTACAAGGAGTCGGTGGACGACGACTGGGACACCACCAAGACCACGGCAGGGATCTACATCTGGCTGCCCGGCGTCGACTTCCTGAACGCCATCTACGAGAAGGTCAAGAAGGAAGGGGGCGGCACGGGCTCGATCACCGCCGACCTGTGGGAGAAGGTCAAGACGGTCGGCAAGTGGATCGCCTACGGGCTCGCCTTCGTGGGCGGCCTGCTGCATGGCTTCGTCAAGTCGCTCTGGGACGCGGTGTCGGGCCTGGTGACGATGGTGGTCGACGTGCTCGTCAGCATCTTCACCGGCAATGTGATCAAGGACGCCGAGGAGCTGTGGGACGCGATCTCGAAGCTCACCTGGAAGGACATCAAGGAGGCCGTCGGGGTCTGGGCCGACAAGTGGGCCGAGAAGCTCAACTCGTCGAGCCCGTGGGTCGCCGGGCACGCCCACGGCTATCTCACCGGCTACGTCATGGCCGAGGCCGCCCAGCTCCTGCTCACCGGCGGCACGATCGCCGCCGTCAAGGGCGCCCTCTGGGCCAGCCGCCTCGGCAAGTTCATCAAGGCGACCCGCGCCTTCCAGGGCTTCGCCAAGGGGATCGAGAAGGCGGGAGAGGCCGGCGGCAAGGTCAAGAAGGCGGTCGGCGCGGCCGCCCATGCCGTGGCCAAGAGCAAGCCGTTCACCGTGCTCGCCGATGCGCGCCGCTGGGTGGGCAACGCCCTGCGGCTCTCCGCCGAGACCCTGGAGGACCTGAGCCTGCCGGCGATCAACAAGCTGCGCACCCTTTCCGACGACGCCCTGGAAGCCCTGAGCCGGTTCGCCGAGCCCTTCAAGCGCATCATCCTGGGCTGCGAGTCCCCCTGCAAGGTGGACCTCGCCGTCATCCAGAAGTACCTCGCCGGCAGCGGCGCCAGGGCGGCGACGGGTGTCAAGAAGCTGGACACCATCGACGACATCCTGGCGGCGCTCCCGGCCGGGATCGACGGGACGCTGATCAAGAAGAAGCTCAAGGCGCACCCGGCCTTCGTCGAAGCCATCAAGAAGGCCGGGCTGACCTCCGACGACATCGGGGTGGTGGAGAAGTTCCTCACCCCGGCGGACCTCGCCAACGCCGCCACCGCCTACCGCACCTTCACGCGCACCATGAGCTCGCTGATCGCGGCCAAGGTGGGCCGCGACATCGACACGCTCAACGACATCGCGAAGGTCATCATCGCGATGGAGCCGCGCTGGGGCTCCGCATTCAAGGGCCCGATGTTCGAATCGTTCGCCAAGCTCCACGCCGGGAAGTTCCGCAACATCAAGTTCGGGCGCGCCACCTTCGACAAGAGCCGCTACCGGAGCCTCGCCAAGACGCGCACCTCCGACGGCTTCATCGAAAGCTCCGGCGCGCTCTGGGACTTCAAGCACACGGTGGACAAGGTGCCGACCGACCAGGCCGATGACTACTTCAAGATCCTCACCCGCGGCATGGAGTCCACGGAGGGCACGAAGGTCAAGTCGGTGAACTTCCTGTTCGCCACCAAGGCGGGCGCCGATGCGAACGTCCACCTGATCAAGCAAGGCTTCGTCGTGCACTACATGACACCGCCGGACGTCATAACCAAGCTGTAGGAGGATGGTGATGAGCGAACGGATTCTCTGGAGGGCCACTTCGAGCCGGAGCGATTGGAAAGATGGCGGGCCGTTGCGCCGCGTAATCGATGCCGCCGCCCGGCTCGGCCTGATCGAACGGACCGACGTGGAGCCCGGCCCCGAGGTCGAAGTCTCGGGCAAGGAACCCGCGCCCTGGGAGATCTACGCGAACGTCTATCCGTTCGACCGGGAAAGCGGCTGGGTGGACGGGATGAACAACCTCTTCCTCACCTTCGACCGCTCGCGGGTCACCGATTCGAAAGCCCTGGCGGAAGCCTTCTTCGAGACGTCGGCGTCCAGCGACGTCGAGTACGCCATGATCCATCCCTGGGATCACTGGTCCGAGCTCTCCGACCGTCAATACGAGGTTCCGGTCACCGTCAACATTCAGTTCCGCGGCGTGTCCTGGGCCACCTATCTCGGCCCGGGGCATCTCGACGAGCTCGATCGGTCCAAGCTGAAGGACCTGGAGGCCCACGAGGTGCGGTGGGTCGACGAAAAGGGTCTGTTCGTCCTCGCGGTGCCGGACCTCGCCGAAGCCGATTCGCCGGAGACCGAGGCGGTCCTGGAGCGTCTGACCGAGCGCTTCCGGGCCGCGCTGCGGCCGGACTCCCGGTGGCGCTGAGCCATTCCCATCCAAACGAGCGTGGCGGGTTTTTTCGAAGCGTTGCGTAACTGAGGGAGAGGAAAGAGAGAGCGGACCATGTTTGACGATCTGGACAAGAGCATCGAAAACCTTCTCAAGCGCGAGCTGCCGGCGGACCTGGTCTCCCAGGTGACGATCAGCTTCGCCACGCCGGACAACAGCTTTCCGCCTTCGACGGTCTCGCTGCCCGCGATCGATCTGTTCCTCTACGACATCCGCGAAAACCGCGACCTGCGCGACGGCGAGTGGCGCCTCGAGCGCCAGAGCGACGGCTCGGCCGTACGCAAGGCGCCGCTGGTGCGCGTCGATTGCTCGTACCTCGTCACGGCCTGGCCGAGCGACAGCTCGCCCGCGCCCGCCAAGGACGAGCACCGCCTGCTCGGCGAAGTGATGAAGGCGCTCCTGCGCCACTCCAGCCTGCCCGCCACCGTGCTCGAAGGGAGCCTCCAGGGGCAGGAGCCTCCGCTGCCGTCGAGCACCCTGCAGCCGGGCCGCCTGCAGAGCCTCGCCGAATTCTGGCAGGCCGTCGGCGGCAAGCCCAAGGCCACCCTGAGCTACACCGTGACCCTCGGCGTCGAGCCGACCGCTCCGTTCGAAGCCGGCCCGCCGGTGCGCGAAGCGGTCTTCAAAATGGAACAGGGGGTCTGATCATGGCCTGGCAGACCTTCGGCCACCGTGCCTCGATCGCGGGCCGAGTCACCGACGCCCAGACCGGCAAGCCGCTGCCCGGAGTGCGGGTTGAAATCGCCTCCGGTCCGGAAGTGCTCACCGCGGGCGACGGCTTCTACCGCTTCCTCGACCTGCCGGCGGGCACGTACACGCTCACCGCCTCGCTCCCCGGCTCGGGCAGCCGCTACGGCACGAAATCCGCGCCGGTCACGCTCGGCGAGGAGTTGGAGATCGTCGACCTGGAGCTGCCCGCGACCACCGTCAAGGGCAAGGTCAAGGACCAGGGAGGCCAGGCCGTGAAGATGGCCGAGGTGCGCGTCCAGGGGAGCGGCGAGAGCACCTGGAGCGATGCCCAGGGCAACTACGCACTGAGCGGAGTCGAGGCGGGAGCGCGCAGGATCGCGGTTTCCGCCCGCGGCTTCCAAAAGGTTTCTGAAACCGTGGCGATCGGCCAGCCGGGTGCGATAGTTACCCGCGACGTGACCCTGAGCCCGTAATCATTTTCATCCAACGAAGGAGACAATGCTCATGCCCCAGTATCTAGCGCCCGGAGTTTACGTGGAGGAGGTCCCGTCGTCGGTCCAGCCGATCGCGGGCGTCGGCACCAGCACGGCGGGTTTCATCGGCGAGGTGGCCGACGACGTCGAGATGCCGGCGCAGCCCGGCAAGTTCGTCAGCGACTCGCTGGGCCGTCCGATCAAGGATTCGCTCGGCAACGTCACGCCCATCTATTACGAGGTCGCCGAGGCCGGCGTGCCCCAGCTCATCACGAGCTGGGAGAGCTTCAAGAACCATTTCGGCGACTTCCATGACGGCAACTCGAACCTGGCCCACGCGGTCTACGGCTTCTTCAACAACGGCGGCACCCGTTGCTGGGTCGCGCGCATCGACGGGCCGGCCGAGGCCGAGAACACCACGGCGGTGACCGATGCCCTGGCGGCCTTCGAAGCGATCGACGAGATCGCCCTGGTGGCCGTGCCCGGCGCGACCGACGCCGAGATCCACAGCGCCGTGATCGCCCACTGCGAGAGGGTCGGCGACCGCTTCGCCATCCTCGACGGCCAGGTGGTCGACGAGTTCACCCCCGACGACATCCAGGGCGAAACCGGCAACAGCGACTACGCCGCCCTGTACTACCCTCGCATCGAGGTCTTCGACCCGGTCGCCAAGGAGCGCATCTTCGTTGCTCCGAGCGGCCACATCGCCGGCATCTACGCCCGCATCGACACCGAGCGCGGCGTGCACAAGGCGCCGGCCAACGCGGTGGTTCGCGGCGCCCTCGGCCTCGAGTATCGCCTGAGCCGCGCCGACCAGGAGGGGCTCAACCCGGCGGGCATCAACGTGATCCGCGACCTGAACGGCAACATCGTGGTCTGGGGCGCGCGCACGCTGGGCGGCGACGCCAACCTCGAGTGGAAGTACATCAACGTCCGCCGGCTCTTCCTCTTCCTGCGCGAGTCGATCGACGAGGGCACCCAGTGGGTGGTCTTCGAGCCGAACGACACGGCCCTGTGGGCCAAGATCACGCGCAACGTCACCGCCTTCCTGACCAACGTCTGGCGCTCCGGGGCCCTGTTCGGCAACACGCCGGCCGAGGCTTTCTACGTGCGCTGCGACGCCAGCACGAATCCGCCCGAGGTCCGCGATCTGGGCCAGGTCGTGTGCGAAATCGGGGTCGCGGTCGTGCGGCCGGCCGAGTTCGTGATCTTCCGCATCAGCCAGTGGGCCGGCCCGGGCAAGTAACCGGATAGGCATAAGGAAAGGGAAGGAGAGCGGAACGTGGCGATTCAACAGGCACCGGGGCTTTACCGGGAGGACGTGTTTCCGGCCCGTCGGGCGGCTCTGCCCACCGGCGTGCCGGCGTTCCTCGGCTACACGGCCGCCGGGGTGGTCGACGAGCCGGTCCGGCTCACGCTCTTCTCCCACCTCGCCGAGGCCTTCGGTTCACCGGTTGTGGGGAGCTACCTGGCGGCGGCGGTCGAGGGCTTCTTCCTGAACGGCGGCCGCGAGTGCCTGGTGGTGCCGCTGGCAGCCGGCGATCCGGAGGACGCGCTGGCCGGCGGCCTCGCGGCCCTCGCCCCGCGCCAGGACCTCGACCTCGTCTGCGCGCCCGACCTGATGGCCGGCTCGCCGCCCGCCACCCAGGTCTTGCGGATGCAGTCCGCGATCCTGGCGCACTGCGACGAGCAGGGCGACCGCATGGCGCTGCTCGACGCCCGGCCCGGCATCGGCCTGACCGACGTGCTCGCGCAGCGCAACGGACTCGACGCCGACAACGGCGCGCTCTACTACCCCTGGGTGCGTCTGCCGGGCGGCGGGTTCGTTCCTCCGTGCGGCCACGTGGCCGGCGTGGTGGCGCGCTGCGACCTGAGAACGGGCGTGCACAAGGCGCCCGCCAACGAGGAGCTCGCCGGGGTCGTCGACCTCGAAGCGAAGCTCACCGACATGGACCAGGCGTCGCTCAACCCGGTAGGGATCAACGCGCTGCGCGCCTTTCCGGGCCGCGGCATCCGGGTCTGGGGGGCGCGCACGCTTTCGCGCCAGTCGGCCTGGACCTACATCAGCGTGCGGCGGCTGTTCCTGACCGCCGCGCGCTGGATGGAGCTCAACCTGGCCGGCGTCGCTTTCGAGCCCCACGACACGAAGTTGTGGAACCGAATCACGCGCGAGCTCACGACTTACTTCGAGGGGCTCTTCCGGGCCGGCGCCCTGAAGGGCCGGACCGCGGCGGAGGCCTTCTTCGTCAAATGCGACGGCGAGGTCAATCCTCCCGAGGTCCGCGAGGCGGGCCGGGTGGTCACCGTCATCGGCCTGGCGCCGGGCGTGCCCAACGAGTTCGTGGTGGTACGCATCATCCACGGCGCCAGCGGCGTCGGTGTAGAAACATAAACTGATCGATTCAGCAAGGAGATAAGACATGGCGACCGGAGATCGCAAGGACCCGTTCCGTTCATTCAACTTCGCGGTGGAGATCGACGGCCTGGCGCGCGCCGGGTTCCGGGAGTGCTCGGGGCTCGACGCGAGCCAGGATGCGATCGAATACCGCGAGGGCACCGAGGGGCTGACCGCGCGCAAGCTGCCCGGCCTCAACAAGTATTCGAACATCACGCTCAAGTGGGGCATGACCGACGACACCGAGCTCTGGGACTGGCGCAAGAAGGCCATGACCGGCAAGGTGGAGCGCAAGAACGGCTCGATCGTGCTGCTCGACGACACCGGCGCCGAGAAGATGCGCTGGAACTTCCGCGAGGCGTGGCCCACCAAGTGGACCGGCCCCAGCTTCAACGCCACCGGCAATGAAGTGGCGATCGAGACGCTCGAGATCGCTCACGAAGGCCTGGAGCTGCAAGAGTAACCGGCCATGACGCTGCAGACGGAATTCCCCTTCACGCTGCCCCGCGGTTTTCTCGACGCGGAGGGAAACCTGCATCGCGAAGGGGTCATGCGGCTGGCCACGGCCTTCGACGAGATCGCGCCGATGAAGGACCCGCGGGTGCAGTCCAACCCCGGCTACCTGGTGATCATTCTGCTCTCGCGGGTGGTCACCAGGCTGGGCACGCTGGAACACTTGAACCCCAAGGTCATCGAGGGGCTCTTCGCCGGGGACATGGCCTTTCTGCAGGACCTCTACCGGCGCGTCAACGAGCACGGCCACAACCGCGTCTCGGTCTCGTGCCCGCATTGTCAAGGTGAGTTCGAGATGGAGATCGACGGCTCGGGGGAATGATGGGCTACCCCTCGGACCGGCTGTTCGAGGAGGTAGCCTACCTCGCGTACTACTTCCATTGGCCCTACGACGAGATCCTGCAACTGGATCACCGCGAAAGGCAGCG
>DASUNJ010000470.1:0-7406 GCA_036277235.1 Thermoanaerobaculia bacterium
CCCTGGCCCCCTCTCCCATCGCACTCCCTCCCCCCGGGAGAGGGGGAAAGTCTGCGAGCTACCTCCGCTTCTCATTGCCTCGGTGACCTGCATGCGTCCCCCTCTCCCGGCTGGGTGGGTGTGCGATGGGCGAGGGGCCAGGGGTGAGGGGCCAGCGCTGATTTGAAATTCGTCTACGCTTACCTATTGACAGCGAATCAGACCTGCATTACTCTCCTCTCTGTCGACGAAACTTCTCCAAGCCGGGCCGTGTGGAGGTCGATGCTGTCAAGCAATCAGCGTGGGTGTGCCTCGCTGAGAAGAGAGAAACGTCAGTCAGAGAGGAGCAGAGTCATGCGTCATTCAAAGGTGTACAGTGGGAAGATCAATTCGTGGGATGTATTGGTCAGCAGTCTGCTGGCCAGGTTGGCGGAGTGGCCGTTCCTGGAGCCGCTCTACAACGAGTTGCTGGCGCTCGTCGCGGACTTGCGGGTGCTCGTGCTGCAGCAGGAGGCGGCCCGGGCGCAGTTCCACGAGGCCATCGGCAGGCGCCAGGAGATGGAGAGGCGCGGCGTCGAGCTGCGGACCCGCATCGCCGCGCACCTGAAGGCGCAGCTCGGGTTTCGCAACGACCAGCTCCGGCAGTTCGGGCTCAACCCGTTGCCGCGGGCCACCGGCCGCAAGATCGAGGAAGTGCCGTTGCCCGAAATCACGGCCCCTTCCGATGTCGAGGCTGAAGTCGAGGCTGACTAGCACGGCCCCAACCACAGAAGTAGATCCTACAGGGGGCCGCAAGGCCCCTTTTCTGTTTCTCCAGTACGTCAAGCCTCTTCGAGATCCGGCTCCTGCTCCTGCATCTCCGCGAGAACCGCTTCCAGGAGGCGGCGGAGCTGGGAGGTGGCGGTTTGCGGAGCCTGCTTGCCGGGCTTGCGGGCAGGCAGGCGAGCGGGGGCGGCCTTGTGCGCTTTGGCTCGGGGAGCGGCGTCTTCGGCAGGGAGCAGCTCCTGGAGCGCCGCCACGAGCCTGGCGGTCTCGGGGGCGAGCTCCTGGCTGGGGTAGGCGGCCTCGAAGAAGGCCGAGGGCGGCAGGCCGATGGCGCGGCAGACGCCGAGCACATGCTGAATCCGAAGCTCGACCTTGCCGGAGAGGATCCGGCTCAGGTAGCCGGTGCTCAGGCCCATCTCACGCTCGATCTTGCGGTGGGGGACCCCCGTGAACCGCACGGCGGCCTTGAGCATCTGGGCGACGCGGATGACGTCTTTGTCCTTCATGTCCGTCATTGTACAGCAAACGTCGGCGGCTTCTCGGTAAGAGGGACTGAAAATCTCACATCTTGACAAAAAGTCCTGCATGCTGATTGAATTCATTTACCTGAGGAGGTGCCCATGTCCAATCAAGTCCTGCCGCCGAACGCGTTCCGATCCCAGGTGCTGGATCTTTGCGGGAGCGGGAAGAGCCCGAGTGGGTCTCGGGATGCGAGATGCAGGCGAGGTGGAAGGTGGTGCGCGTGGCGGACGGTTGGGGGGTGCTCCGGGAGTGGGAGGACCCGGAACAGGGTCATTCTCCCAAGGCGGTATGCGCCAGCCGAGGCCTCGCGGGCACGTTGCCGGCGCTGCATGCGGGTCAGCGTTTCCGGCTGCTGGAGCGGAGCGGCGGGCGGTTCCCCCTGGAGCAGGGAGGTCGGTTGGTGGGCGACCTGGACGTCTTCGATCCGGAGCTCGCCGCGGCGCTGCACCTGCAGCACTACCTGGCGCAGACGCCGCAGGCCCTGGCCGGCCTCCTCGGCGCCGCCGGCCCCACCGCCCTCGCTCTGATCGGCGAGATCCTCCAGCGCGATCTCTCCGATCCTTCGTGGTGGGAGGGGCTGTGATCTACGGACCAATCCCGGGACGGGCGGCTTTCCGGGCGAGGGCAGCCCTCCTCCCTTTCGCCTTCGAGCGAACCCAGAGCACCGGCATGCCCAGCAGCAGCACCCACGCGGCGAGAAGCTCCACATACCTCAACAGGGAGGGCTCCTTGAGGCCGAGCGCGAGCTCGAGAAGCGTGTAGCAGGCTGATGGCCGCCCGATCTCCGGATCCGCGGGACGAAGGGCCCAGATGCACGAGTCGACGAGGAGCAGGTAGCCGGCTACGAGAGCGAGAGCCACCTGGCTGAGCCTGGGCGACGTTTTCACGACCCTGTAATCCATACTCCCTGGTTGGATACGGCGCTCTGGAGCCAAGGTTGCGCCAGCTCAAGAGGCCTCCATGCATCAGGCCGCGTCGCACGGTACCGCGATCGGCGGCAGGTCCTTTTGCGGGAAGCCTGCGTTGATCAGGCCTCCCCAGGCCTCCAGGATCAGCCGCTTGGCCGCGGACATCTCGCGCGTCACGGGCATGAAGCCGGTGGTGTCCACGATCGCCTCCGAGATCCTTTCCAGGATCACGCCGATGTTCGTCTGCACCGACTGCTGGTTGCCCAGCGGAATGATCTGATCCATGGCCGGGTAGAGCATGTCGTAGACGTAGAAGATGTTGCCGTAGATGAACTGCCAGGCCGCGCTCTCGCTGTACTTGGGCTGGCCGGCGTACGAGCCCGTGCCGTTCCAGCAGTCCACGAACTGGGAGACCAGGGCGTTGTCGAACGGCAGCGCGCGCACGGCGGTGAAGTAGGCCGTCCCGATCGTGAAGGTCTGATAGTTGGTGAAGCCGAAGG
Organism: Thermoanaerobaculia bacterium; assembly: GCA_036277235.1. Taxonomy (GTDB): domain Bacteria; phylum Acidobacteriota; class Thermoanaerobaculia; order Multivoradales; family UBA5704; genus DATMER01. The sequence continues at coordinate 2,675 of DASUNJ010000470.1, forward strand.
TCACTTGCGCCTGCGGCGTGGGCTGCGTCTGGCTTGCGAGGTAGGGGTAATAGGCCACGATCGGGAAGCCGGCCGCCTGTGGGGCGATCCGGAGCGTGGCGGTGCCGTCCGCGTCCACGGTGGTTACGTCGCCGTCCGGGAAGGCCAGGTAGGGCTGCGCCGGCGTGACGTTGCAGAACGGTCCGTCTCCTCCCGACGGCGGCTGCGTGCCGAAGAGCACCCATTGACCCGTGCTCACCAGGAGCGGCCACGGATAGTACTGGGCGAGCGCCACCTTCGTACCCGCCGGGGCCGGCACTCCCTTGTAGAGGACCTGCAACGTGATCGTCTGGACGCGGCATTCGTCCACGTAGACGCCGCGGTCGTCGGTCTGCACGGTCAGCGGCGCTTCCAGCGATACGACCGTCCCCTGGTTGCGCAGGGCGAGAAGGCCTTCGTCGCACCATTGGCTCGCGTCCTGCTCCGTCACCCCGGTGGCGAAGGGGACGTCCACGATGCCGCCGTTCGCTTCATAGGCGGATTGACCGTATTGACCGAAGCCGAAGCTACCCATCACGTTGAAGGTGCCGTCCGGCATCTGCGCGCCGAGGTCGAAGTCGCCGTAGTCGAACTTGGTGCCGCCCGAGGTGTATTCGGGGATGGCGTTCAGGAGGTCGAGGGAGATGATCCCGGCGGCGGCGTTCACCTCGGCCTGGATTGCTCCCAGCGGCAGGGGAGCCGCGGGTTGCCCGGCGGGAACGGCCGCCGCCGCGGGGATGGAGGAGACGTGGACGCGGGCGTGCCCTTCCACCCGCACCTTGGGCGCCACGGCCTTGGAGGCAGTGCCTCCGGAGGAGGAAATCGGGGTGGCGGGAGCGTTGGGCACCAGCATGCGCCCGCCCGGCGCAGTGGCGAGCTCGCCTTCGTTCCAGACTCCGATCACGCCGACGAGCCGGCTGTAGGCAGGATTCGTGAACACCTCGCGGTTCTGATACATCTGGGTGAGCTCGTCGCAGGTGCGCGGCTGCTGCGTGGTGCCGTTGAGGATCCCGTTCTGGTAGTAGAGCGTGTTGTAGGCGGAGAACCGCAGCATCAGCCCGGCCGCGCCCGGCGCCTGGAGCGCCTGCAGCAGGGCGGCGAGGAGCGCGGAGTTGGCCGCATTGCCTGAGGTGACCGACGCGGTCGGGATCGTGGTCTGGAAGACCGTGCCCACGGCGCCCGCGATGATCAGGTCCGAGGCGATGTTGCGCGGCGCGAGGAACGAGCGGGAGTACATCCGCTGGTATTGCGGGCCGCCGATGAACGTCGTGGAGCTGCCGGCATTGACAGTGCTGAAGTAGATCTGGCTGCAGAACGGGGAGATCGGGTTGATGTCCACGAGCCGCCCCTTGATGGTCAGCGGCTGCTTGAGGATCGGATCGTCGGTCGCGGCCGGCTGTCCGCAGGCGAGGGCGCCGCCGGTGGTCACCGTGACGTAGTTCTGGTACTGGACGAAGGAGCAGCCCTGATTGCCGAAGTAGTTCCAGCGGCTCGCCATGTGGCAAGTGGGGTCGTCGTTGCAATTGTCCTGGTTGACCGCCGGAAGCGGGGTCGGTGGGCAGGAGTCGCTGGTGGGCTTGATCACCCAGGGCCGGAACGCCGTCTGGAAGTTAGCCGGCGTGATCGGCGGCTCCATCGTCGCCAGGTACGCCCAATCGAGCGCTGCGTCGGCGGCGTCATAGACCGGGACGTAGTCGTTGTTGTTGGTCGTGTCGACGTTCCACTGCATGTAGCCGTTGAAATAGATGCGGGGAAACGACAGAACGCTCATGAGTGTCTCTCCTCCCTCGTTGGGGTAAGGCGGGAGGAGATCTTACTACTTCCAGCGGAAGATCTTCAGCGCAATCGCGAAGCTTACGAGGCCCCAGGCGGTGAGGATGGCGATCTGCGGGATGATCTCGGCGAGGCCCTGTCCTTCGTTCATGATCCCGCGCAGGGCCTCGTTGAGCGCCGTCAGGGGAAGCGCGCGGATCAGAGGCTGGACCACGTCCGGGAACCTTTCGGTGGAGAAGAAGACCCCGGAGAGCAGCCACATCGGCATCATCACGAAGTTGGCGAGGCCGCTCGCCCCTTCGATGGTGCGTACCCGCGAGGCGATCAGGAGACCCAGGCCGCAGAAGGACATCGTCCCCAGAAGACAGAGGGCGAAGAACAGGAGCAGCGAGCCGCGCATGGGCACGTCGAACGCGAGCCAGCCGAAGCCGGCGAGCAGCAGGATCTCGGGCAGCAGGAAGCTCAGCCTTCCGAAGATCTGCGACAGCAGGTAGTCGCTACGCCGCATCGGGGTGGCGATCAGGCGCTTGAGCACCCGGCGGTTGCGCGCCGCGGTGATCGAGAAGGCGAGGCTCCAGATGCCCGTGCCCATCAGGTTCATGCCGAGCAGGCCAGGGATCAGGAAGTCGATGTAGCGCGAGCCCTTCTCGGTGACCTTCTCGTCGCGCACGGGCAGCGGATCGGCCCGGCCGGCGGCGCGTTGCAGGGCATCGTCCGCGGCGAGCCGCGCGATGCGCGAGTCGGGACGGGTCTCGTCGAGGTGGAAGACGACCGGCGGGCCGGGCTCGACGAGCAGCGAGATCTTGCCCGTGCGCAGGGCGTTGCGGCCTTCCTCCACAGCGTACGCCTTCGGCAGCAGGGCGGACGAGCGCGACAAGGCCGTGACGGCCGCCTCGGAGCCCGGGCCGGAGACCACTCCGATCGGGATGCGGTCCGGCGGCTTCTCGCGGAAGGCGAAGCCGAGCACGACCGCGAGCAGCACCGGGAAGAGGAACACCCAGAAGACCGCCTCGGGCTCGCGCAGGAACTCCTTGACCCGGGCGACGGTCAGCTCGCGCAAAGCATTCAGCCGCCCGCTGCGCCCGCTGCGCCCGTTGCGGATATTCTCAGGCATCGCGCAGCTCCCGGCCGGTGAGGGAGACGAACAGGTCTTCGAGCGTGGCGCGGTGGGTCGAGAGGTGGGTGAGCCGCGCGCCGGCCTTCTCGACCGCGGCGAGCAGCGGCGGCACGCTCTCGGTGACCGAGTGGACGGCGAGCGCCCAGTTGGGGCCGCGCCGGTGGACGTCCGAAACGCCGGGGAGGCGCCGCAGCTCCTCCTCTGAGAGCATGGGCTCGGAGAGCAGCTCGACCACATCGGCGGCTTGCAGCGAACGGATCAGCTCGGTTGGCGTGCCCAGGGCGATGACCTTGCCGTGATCGACGATCGCGATGTGGTCGCACAGGCGCTCGGCCTCGTCCATGTAGTGCGTGGTGAGCAGCACCGTGCCCCCGTGCTCGCGGAAGGCGGTGACCTGTTGCCAGAGCTGCAGACGGCTCTGCGGATCGAGCCCCGTGGTCGGCTCGTCGAGGAACAGCAGCTCGGGATCTCCGACGAGGGCGCAGGCCACGGCGAGGCGTTGCTTCTGGCCGCCGGAGAGCTTGCCGACGCGGGCGTCGCGCTTTTCGTCCAGGGCGAGCGCGGCGAGGACCTGCTCGGGGTCGCGCCCTTCGCGATAGAAGGAGCGGAACAGGCGCAGCGTCTCGGCGACGGTGAGCTTTTCGTTGAGCTGCGTCTCTTGAAGGGAGACGCCGAGCTTCTCGCGGAGCCCGCGGCCATCCCCCTGCCAGGTCGTGCCGAGCACCTCGACCTCGCCCTCGTCCGGCTCGGTCAGCCCTTCCAGGATTTCGATGGTCGTGGTCTTGCCCGCGCCGTTCGGCCCGAGCAGGCCGAAGCACTCGCCGCGCGCGATCTCCAGATCGAGCCCCGCGACCGCCACGACGTCGTCAAAGCGCTTGACGAGGCCACGGCAGCGGACGGCGGCGGAGGAGGGAGGGGAGGACATGGGGCAAGGAAACTAGCACATCAGGACGCCCGCGTCGGAATGGAAGCGATGGCGAGCATCACGCCGGGAACGATGAAGATGTAGAAGAACGGGTTCCCGCTCGTGACCAGCGCCCAGGCTCCGAACCACAGGTAGGCGAGCGCGATGAGCGAGGTAGGGAGGAGCGAGACCGTCCGGCCGCGGAGGACGTTCGCGAACACCGCGAGCGCGATGCAGCCGAAGGTGAGGATGGCGACCCCGCCGAAGAGCCAGCCGATCCTGAGGCCCATCACGAGGTCGGCCGGGGCGTTCGTGGCCGCGAGAGAGCCCTGCATCTGCTTCCAGCCAAGCACGGAATGGGCGGCGCTGCTCAGCACCAGGATCGCGCCGGCCAGCAGGCCGAGCATGTTCTGCACTTGCCTCATCGTTTCGATCTCCCGGAAAGGCCAGCCGCCGCCGCTTCCCTGACGTCGGGCGACTCGTGCTCGCACAGGGCGAGCAGGATGCGTCTCGCGTTCTTGTGGCGGAAGCAGGCGAGCGTCAGGGCCAGCTCCTCTTGCAGGAAGTCGTCGTCGATGTCCAGGAGCCGCTCGAGGAACTCGGGATCGGCGTAGCGGCGTTTGTCCCGGAGGTGGAAGAGGGGCTGCAGGAGCTCGTCGGCGTCCGAGGTCTCCTCGATCTGCGCCTTGAGGTCCTCGAAGGGGATCTTCGGCTCCGGCGGATCGTACACTTCCCGGATCTTCCTCGCTCCATAGGTCCCGCGTTGGCAGGCGCTGCAGCCACAGGGCTTCTGCCCGTGCACGCGCGGCTTGTACCGCCAGCCGATCTTCTGCGGCAGATGGCGGACCTTGGCGATCTCGCCGGCCTCGATCTTCCTTTCGATGAACATCTCGAAGCCGAGAGGATCCGGCAGCGAAAGG
>DASUNJ010000471.1:0-9601 GCA_036277235.1 Thermoanaerobaculia bacterium
GGGAGGGCCGCGGCCGTCTCGCCGCCGATCTCGCCGGCTTCCGCGTCCGGTCGCAGCGCGGGAAGCTTCCAGAGCGCGCCAGTGCGATCCGGAAAGGACCAGACGCCTTCGCTCCAGCGCTGCGCCAGATCGGGCCGGCCCGGACGCCAGAGCAGCAGGTCGAGATGGTTGCGGGCCTGCTCGGGGGGCCGCGGGTCCTGCGGTTCCTCCTCGTTCGGCCAGATGCCGGCGAGCACCAGCCGGTTCTTGGCGCGGGTCATGGCCACGTAGAGCGTGCGCACCCGCTCGGCCGCCTCGACCTCCCGGCGCTCGGCCGCCACGGAATCGAAACCCAGGCTCGGCGCGCCGAGCAGCCGGTACTCCCAACGATACTCCCCTCGATCGTCGCCGGTCTGCCCCGCCTCGGTCTTCGAACCGCTCTCGCCCATGGACTGCTTGTGGAGCTGCGCCAGGTAGACGTGCTTGAAGTCCAGCCCCTTGGCGCCGTGGATCGTCATGACCTGGACCGCGTCCTCGCTGCCGTCCTGGGGCCGGCCCTCCTCCGCCTCCCGCGCCTCGGCCACGCTCCGGCGCAGCGCCCGGAGCACCGCTGTTGAATCGCCGCCCCCGTCCTCCATCGCCGCCAGGAGCTGCCTGAAGAAACGGTCGAGGTTCGCCAGACGGTAGGGTCCGAGATAGCGCGCCGCCTCGGTCACGTCCACCAGCAGCAGGCCGCGCACCTTCTCGATGAAGACGTCGGCGGGATCGGATGCGAACGAGCCGCGGAGGGCCGCCAGCGCCTCCACGGCGGCAAGCAGGGTCCTGTCCCATCCTTGGATGCTGTCCAGGGCGGGCACATCGCGCGGCAGCTCGCCCGCCGCCTTGGCGATCAGCTCCGCCGCCGCCCGGAGGTTGCCGGGGGCCAGCTCGGTCATCATCTTGGGAAACCCATGGTTCCACAGGGGGATGAGGGCTGCATCGGGTGTTCCGACCGTGGGCGAGCGCAGGAAAGTGAGCAGCGCCAGATGGTCGCCGGGATCGAGCACCGCCCGCACCAGGGCCGCGGCGTCAATGACCTCGCGCCGCCGGTAGTAGTGCTTGTCCCGGCCCACGGCGAAGGGCACGCCCGCCCGGCGCAAGGCTTCCAGGTAGAGATCGAGCTGGCTCATGCCGCGCAGCAGGATGGCCATCTCGCTCCAGGGCTCGCCCCGGCGGTGGAGCGCCACCAGGTCGCTTGCGATGGCCGCGGCCTCCAGCTCCGTGGCCTGGACCGCCAGCGTCTCGTGCCGGCCGTCCTTGGTCCACGAGACCCAGTGCTCGACCGGCGCCCAATCCTCACGCAAGAAGCCGGGATCGTCCTTGCGGCGCTCGCAGGGGAGCAGCGGCTCGAAACGGGGCTGCAGGCCGGCGCGCGCCCGCATGACCGGCTCGATGCCGCGCGCCACCTCGTCCAGGATCGCCGGCACCGAGCGGAAGTTCTCGACCAGGGAACGCACCTCGCCCCAGCCCTGCCGCACCCGCTCGAGGAAACCGTCGTAGGCCCGCAGGTCGGCGCTCCGCCAGCCGTAGATGGATTGCTTGGGATCGCCCACCAGGAAGAGGCCGGGGCGCTGCTCGGGCGGGCCGTCCAGTGCGATCCAGCGCAGGATCTCGCACTGCACCCGGTCGGTGTCCTGGAACTCGTCCACCAGGAGCTGGTCGATGCCGCGTCGCACCCGCGCCCGCACTTCCGGATGCCGCGCCAGGAGCCGCTCGGCGCCGGTGAGCAGCGAATCGAACGTGGCGATGCCGCGGATGCGCAGGAGGTGCGCGACCTCGGCGAGCCGCGGCGCCAGCGCCCTGCGCGCCGCGCCGAGCAATGCGGAGTCCACCTCGTCCAGATGATCCAGCAACCGGCAGAGCCGCCCAGCCCGAACGGCCAGATCCTCCCGGACTTCGCCCAGCAGGCGCCCCTCGGTCGGGCCGAGCGAGCCGCGAGCCCACTTGCGAAGGTGCTCCAGCAGGTTGCCCGGCAGCAGCTCCGCGGCGTGCTCCTGCATCGTCTCCAGGGGGAGCGGCCCCTCTTCCAGCAGACGGGCAAGGAGGTCCGCCAGGCCGTGCTCGATGGCCTTGGGGTTCTGGAGCCGGACGCCGGTCAGCAGCGGACCCACGAGGTCGTGCATCCCCTCGCAGGTCTCGACCAGCCGGCGGCGCAGCTCCTCCACCCGCTCCGGGGCGAGCGGATCTTCTTCCAGGAGTTCGGCGGGAAGGCCGGCCTGGACCAGCGCGGTCAGAGCAGCCACCACCTCGCGCGGACCGAAGCCGCGGGCCGCGAGGGCCAGGAGGTCGGGATCGCCCGGATCGCCGTAGCCTTCGCGCAGGCAGGCCTCGACCGTCTCCCGCACGACTTCCTGGAGGAGAAGGCCGTCGGCGTCGATGGAGAGCTCGGGATGGATGCCCGCCTCCAGCGGATGGTCGGCGAGCAATCCGCGGCAGAACGCGTGGATGGTGCGGACGGCCAGGTGGTCGAGGGTGGAGGCCAGGGCGCGGGCCCGCCGCGTCCGCTCCTCGGGCGGCGGGAGGACGGCCGGATCGAGCCAGGGCGGCGGCTCGTCGCCGCGAGCCAGGGCGCCCAGCGCGAGAGTGGACCGGGAGGCCATCTCGGCCGCCGCCGCCTCGGTGAAGGTGATCGCCACGACCCCGCGCAGGATTGAAGCGGCAATCCGGTCCGGGCTGCCGTCCGTTCGCAGGCCGGCCGCGGCACGCTCGGCCAGCTCGCGCTCCTTGCGCTCCCAACCGGCGCCGAGCACCCAGGCGAGGAGGCGGCCGATCAGGGTGGTGGTCTTGCCGGTGCCGGCGCCGGCCTCCAGGACGAGCGGCCGGTCGAAGCGGCGCTGCGCCTCCTGCCGCGCCTCGCGGTCTTCCTGACGCAGGCGCTCGTCATCCCGGCGCGAGCCAAAAGCTCCGACCAGGAGACGGCCGGCGGTCATGGTGCCTCCTTGGCGAGAAGACGCCAGACCTGGAGGAGCGCTGCTTCTTCGGGGGTCGGCTCGCCGCCGTTCCACATCACCTCAGCCCACTCGAACAGCCGCAGCCGAGACCCCGAGTCGCCCCGCACGCACGCCTCGGCGACCTCGCAAACCTTGCAGCGGCCGGGCTCGTCGCGTCCGGCCGGGTCCACCACGCGGGGGAAGAAGGCGCCGGCATCCCAGGCGGAGAGCACGGCCCGGACCGTCCCCTGAAAGGCTTCGGCCAGGTCCTGGTCCTCCGGCCCGGCCTCGAACACCCGCGCCTCCACGTCGGGCCGGAGGAAGAGGTAGCGCCCCACCGCCTGCTCGGACGCGAGCCGGTAGGCCACGCCCTGAAGATGGGTCCCGGCGCGGACCTTCTCCAGAAAACCCCGGCGCCGCACCTCCTCCCGCTTGGCCCTGGAAATCGGCTTGCCCGTCTTGTAATCGGTCCGGCGAAGCGCCCCGTTCTCCAGGAGGTCCACGCGGTCGGCGCGGAAGCGGATGGAGCGGACGCGGCCCTCGGCGTCCCTCACCTCAAGGCTTCCCTCGTCCTCGACGCGCAGCACGGGCAGCGGTCCCTCGGCCCAGTCGGAGTCGCGGGCCGCGTCGAGCCGGGGGCGGACCTGCTCCGCGAGCGCCCTGGCGAGCCCTGGGAGGAAGACCCCCTCTTCCTGGAGGAGCCGCACCGCCTCGTCGAACAGCCATTCCTGGAGATCCCGCTCTGCCGGCCAGGGTACGGCGACCATTCCGTCCTCCCCCCCGCCAGCCTCGCGGACGATCCGCTCCAGGACCTTGTGCGCCAGGTTCCCGAGCAGGAGGGGATCGGTGCCGGGCGCCATCTCCAGCGGATCGGGGGTCGGCTCCAGGCGCAGCAGCTTCTGAAGGAAGAGCTGCCAGGGACAGGAGGCCAGCCCTTCCAGGTGGGTGACCCAGAGCTCGCGGCGCCTCGGGTCTTTGGCATGGTCTGTCATCGTGCCCACAAAGCCGAAGTAGGGGCCGAGCCGGGCGCGGGCGGCGCGGCCTTCCGGCGTGCGCAGATCGGGATCGAGCTCGTTCAGGATGGCGAGGCGGGCGGCGGAAAGGTCCCGGCCCAGCGCAACGTCCAGCACCCGCCCCAAACCGCTCCGAGGCCCATGCAGCGCCGCGAGCACCGCCCGCTCTCCCGCCGTCCTCGGACCCTGCCCCACCGCCTCCCGCGACCAGAGCGCCGGCACCTTGAGCACGTCCCCGAGATCTCTGAGAAGCGGCGAGGGCGAGAGCGCCTTGCCGTCCTCGTCCACCCCCTGCCAGGAGAGGGTGACCGCGGGGCTCGCGGAGAGCAGATGGGCGAACAGCCAGCGCTCCTCGTCGAACCCGGCGAGCTTGACCGGCACGTCGGGGAGGACCCTTTGGAGCACGCGGCGCAGGTCATCCGGCAGCAGGGGGTCCTCCCGCACGCCGCGGGGGAAGACGTCGCGGTTCAGGCCGATCAGGAAGAGATGCTCGAAGGTGCGCCCGCGGGCCTCCATGGCCGAGAGCACCTGGACGCCGCCGCCCTTGCCGCCGAGGTCGGCCGTACCGGCCTCCTCCAGCTCGCGGGCGAGGAGGCGCCGCAGCTCGTCGCGGTCCAGGGTGAAGCGCTCCGGCACCTCGCGGGCGAGCGCCTCCATGGCTTCGAAGATCGGGCCTTCCTCCGTCCATCCCAAGTCCTGGACGAGCAAAGCGTGAAGCCGGGAAAGGTGATCCGCGGCGCGGGCCTCCTCGGGCCAGGCCGCGAGCCGCTCGCGCACCCGGCCGGCCAGCTTCACGGCAAAGCGGATCGACTCCCCCGCCACGCGGCGGCGCACCGCGTGGACCTCCCTCACCCCTTCGTCGGGATCGACCTCGTCCCCCTCGCGGGTCGCCTCCCGCAGCCCATGGCGGATCGGCAGGGGGAACGACTCGGGTTCGCCCTTGAGGAAGAGATCGGGACGGAGACCGGCAATATCCCGCAGCCGGCCGGCACCGAGGGAGGCGAAGGCGAGCCGGAGATCCACCGCGGCGATGCCCGAAATGCCTGCGACGGCATCGAGCCAACGGTCGGCTGGAACGTCCTCGCCCCGGCGGAGCAGATCCAGGAAGGCGCGGACCCCGCGGCCAGCGGGACCGAGCGCACCGCGGGTCCCCAGGGCCGAGAATGGCACGCCGAGCCGCCGCAGATGGCGGGCCAGGGGGAGCCGGTAGGAAGTAAGATCGCGGGCCACGATCCCGATCCCCTCGGGGCGGGCTCCGCTATCCAGCAGGGCACGGATGCGGCGCGCCACCTCGCGGGTCTCGGCCCCGGCCCCGGGAGCCTGGAAGCGCTCGACTCGCGGAGGCGCCACGTCGGCCAACGGAGGCGGAGGCGCCTCCTCCGTCTGAGCGACCGGAGAGAGCCGCGCGGCCAAGCGCTCTGTGAACGCGCTCTCGACCCCCTCCCCCTGCCAGGAGGGAGGACGATCGAGGATGAGCACGGCCTGCCGGCGCCGCAGCAGAGACTGGAGGAGATCGGCGGCCACGCCGGTCGCGTCCGCAAATCCATGGATGAGGACGGCCCGGGCCGGAAGCACCCGCTCGGCATCTGTCTCCAAAAGATCGGAAGCGCGGCGCAGGAGAGACCCGAGAGCGCCCAGCTCCCGGCGCCGCATCTCCTCCTCGGTGCGGGCCGCCACCCGCACCAGGGAACGGGCGCGTTCCACCGCCGCACGGCTGGCCACGTAGGGACCGTCCAGGCTCAGCGCTTCGAGAGCCGCGTCGGCATGAACCGGCTCCAGCCCGGCATCCAGAAGGTCGCGGGCCGTGGCCGCGACCCCGCCATAGCCATCCACGAGATCTCCGAGACCCGCCCGGAGGGAAGGCTCCTTCGCGGCATGGCGCTGGGACAGGATCTCGGTGAGGGGAAGCCCCCGTGGCGCAGCCTCGCCGGCCCGCTCCAGGATCTCGAAAGCGAGCCCGTGAAGGGTCTGGATGAGCACGCCCGCGGCCGACCGGTTCCGAGCGACCGCCGCGGCAACATGAGCCCGCAGGCTGCGCGAAGGCACCACGACGCGGACGGGGAGAGCGAGCAGGGAGGGATCCCGCCGGGCCGCGTCGAGAAGCTCGGCCAAGCGATCCAGGACGGCAGCTTCGGCGGCAAGAGCGCCGCGCGCGACGAGGACCCTCCCCGGAGGCGAAGGAGGTCCCGCAGGGCTCTCCGACTCGAAAAGGCTGAGCTGGACGGCCACGGGGAGAGGATATCGCGGAAGACCCGCACACTCCCGCAATCAGTAGATCGCTTTCCCAGCGCTGGCATCTTGCCGGCATCCTCAAGATATTGGGCCGAAGGCCCGGCCTTCTTCCGGGGCAAGCGATAATGAACGGCGTTCCGCCGATCTCTTCGGAGATGCCGGCAAGATGCCGGCGCTCCCAGAAAAAACCCGCCTGCGGGCCTCGAAGGAGAGGGGGCGTGATTCCGCCAGCTCTCTTCCAACCGTGGCTTCGCCCGGGGGCCTGCCGGCCCAGCAGCCCCCGGGGTCCAACGGTGAATCGTTTGTCAATGAACGTCGGGAGCGGACGGGTCCTGAAGGAAGCCGCCCTCTCCCCAAGCCTCGCTCCTGCGTAGAAGCCAAGGCGCCCTTCTGATCCTGCGCTACGGCATTAGGATGCAGTGGCCCGAGAGCTTTGTCAAGCCATTTTTGGCTCTGACGAAGACTTTATGATTTCATCGCTTGCAAAGAACTGCCGGTCCGTGGCAGGATGATTCCCGTCGCGCTTGAATCCTGGACCGGCGGCAGAAGACGACGCCTTTGCTTGAGTTGCGCGGCCGTTTGCGGAAGATGCGCAAGGTCGAGCCGCAGCCGTCCGGGGTCTGGCGGACGCCGCGCGAGGTCCGGCGCGAGCCGCTGGGGGCTTGGCGGACGCCGCGGAAGGTCGGGCGGCCTCCGCGCGGGTTCGAGCGGCAGCCGCTGGAGGTCCGGCGGCTCTCGCGGAAGGTCCGGCGGCAGCCGCCCAGGGTCGAGCGCGAGCGCCCGGGGTCCAGCGGCAGCGGCCGGACCCCGAGCGGCAGCGGCAAGGGGTCGAGCGACAGCCGCCGGACCGTGAGCGGCTGCCGCCGGAGGCCGGTGCGGCGCGCTGGAGCCCGAGCGGAGCGCGCTGGAGGCTGAGCGCGACGCGAAAAGGGTCGAGCGAGGCGCGCTGGAGGCAGGGCGTCGGCTGGTGGACCGTCCACGGCGGACGAGCGTTCATTGAAAATTTGACAGGGACGGCGGCCTCCGGGTCCAAGGACGCCGCCGTCCCGGAGGGGGCCCGCCACGGAAAGCGGCGGGTCTGCGCGGGCGGAGCTCCGGAGGTGGGGGCGCTCCGGAGGGCGTCCCGCTCGCGCGTTTTGCCTCTCTTGTTACCCCGAGGACCTCCCTCCGCCCCTGCTTACCCCGATTGGCCGACTACTTCCATTCAACGCACGGCAAGCTGTCCACGCGACGGAACTCCTTGATGTTGCCGGTCACGAGAGTCGCTCCGAGCCGGCGGGCATGGGCCGCGATCAGCAGATCGAGCGGCCCGATGACAAGGCCCCTCTTTTCGAGATCGACACGGATATCGCCGTAGTGGCTGGTCGTATCCAGGTCCCAGGGCATGACCTGGAAAAAATCAGTGAAGGCCTGGACAGCTTTCCGCTGAGCGTCCGGGCGGACAGATCGGCGAATGCCTACCTCAAGCTCGGCAACGGTGATGACGGAGAGCACGCATTCGGAGACCTCCGGCAGCCGAGCCGCCACCACCCGGCCCCGCAGCATTGCCACGCAGACTGACGTGTCCAGCATGTAAAGCACGATCGGAGCTCACTCGAGAAATAGATCTCTGTCCTGAGGGTTCTGCGGCTGCTCGCGGTCGGGAAAGTCCTGGGCTTCGGGAAAGTTCTCATGCATGAAGCGAGCGACATCCGCGAGAGTCTTCAGCTTGGGCTTCGGCTTCGCCTTCAGGACCACTTCCTTGCCACGCTTCTCGATCTCCACTTCCGTGCCTTCGAAGCGGAATTCCTTGGGCAGACGCACCGCCTGACTGCCACCATTCTGAAAGAGCTTCGCAGTCGCCATAGATACAGTATGTAGATACTACCGGAAGCTGTCAACCGGGATCGGCTCCTACAGCGGTATGATTCCCCAGAGGAGAGAACCATGATCCGACAGCTCCCCTTCGCGCTGCTGGTGTTGTGGAGCGCCTCCGCCCTGGGGCAGGAGGCGCGGCGGCCGGACTTTTCGGGCACCTGGAAGCTGGACAAGGGCAAAAGCACGCTCCAGGCTCCCGCCCCGGACTCCTCGATCCTCTACATCGACCACTCCGACCCGCGGTTCCGGCTCAACCGCGCCCATGTCCTGGACGGCGTGGCGGACCTGTTCAGCATCATCGTCCTCGCCGATGGCAAGGACGACGTCAAGAAGTGGCGGGAATACCGCACCGTCAACCGCTGCCATTGGGAGGGGGACAAGCTGATCCTGGAATCCCGGTCGCGGGTGGGCGAGAAAGAGTCCCTGACCGTCATGAAGCTCTCCCTCTCGCCGGACGGCAAGACGCTCACCGCCGAGGATCGCTTCACCGGACCCGACCGGAAGTACGAGAACACCCTGGTCCTGCAACGCGAGACCACCCCTCCGACTCTCGACGTGACGGAAGCCGACCTCGCGGAGATCAAGACCGCGGCGCTCCGGCGCTATGCAGCCAGGGAGCCGGGCCTCATCGGGGAAGGATTCGCCGAGGATCTCCGGCGGGGAGCGTTCTTCCCCGCCGAGGAAGGCCGCGGCCCCAGCATCGGAATCTGGCAGTTGGAGCTGAAAGACGGCCGGCTCGCCCTGATCCGCCAGCCGACAAACTTCGAACCACCCGTTATGGTCTACTTCGGGTTCTTCCTGGACCGCGTGGACGGCCGGTGGGTCGTGCTCGAGGAGTACATCGAGGAAGAGTGGATCAGCTACGTCGAGGAGGAGGGGTGAGCTGCGCCAGGACATCGAGGAGCGGCGCCACGTCCAGCCCTTGGGCCTCCAGCTCAGCGGCGGCGGCGGTGATCCGGGATCTCCCTTCCTCCAGGGACAGCGCCCGCCCATCGGCATGGAACGTGGGAAGGCCGGCGTCCAGGGCCACCGCGAATTCGAAGGCGCAGCCGGAGCTGTACTCCCAGTCCTCGCTGAAGTAGACCGCCATGCAGCGGGTGCGGATCACGGTCTCCCAGAAGGCCAGGAATTCGGCCTGGGTCCAGCCCGGGGAGACGAAGGGAGCGGGAGTGATGACGATCTCGCCCCCCAGGCGGTGGTGGAGCTCGCGGGCGAAGGCGTTGGCCTCCGCCACGTTGGGGTCCCAGACCTGCCGCCGAAACGCCTCCTCTCCCATCTTCGCCTTCAGCTCGCGCCGCTCCCGAACTCCGTGCTCCCGCAGCAGGGCGTGAAGCCGCTTGCCCGTGGTCAGCTCGCTGCTGTGGTAGACCGCTTTCTCCCCGTTAAGGATCGAGTCGAAGGCGGACAAGGCGATAAACACCTCCTGGGCATAGGTCCGGGTGTGGACCCGGCCGTCCAGCTCACCGTCGCGGTTGATGAAGCGCATGGCGGCGATCCTACTGCGACTTCAGGCGCGGCCTCACGTACTCCTCGAAGACGTCGTCGTTGAAG
>DASUNJ010000472.1:0-29647 GCA_036277235.1 Thermoanaerobaculia bacterium
ACGGCCAGCATCACGTCGTCGAGCACCTCCTCCGCCAGCTCAGGCCGGCGGACCGTCTTGAACAGGTAGGCGAACAGCCGGCGGTAGTAGGCGTGGTAGAGCGCCTCGAAAGCCCGGCGGTCCTTGGCCGCGATCCGGCGCAACAGGGCCGCCTCGCTCTCGGGAGTGGAAGCCGTCCGGGACATGATCTACGAGTATGTCCCAGCCGGGCCGCGAAAGGTTCACCGAGAACCTTTTTCCACACGGGCAGGACAGACGGGCGGACGGGGGAGTAAGCTCTTCACAGGTTCTTCAAAGGAGATTTCATGCGACAGCGCCTTACCCGGATCCTGCCTGTCATCTTCTGGTTCCTGCTCGTTGCGTCCGGCGCGCAGGCGGCCACCTTCACCGTCGCGGCGGTCGGCTCCAGCTTCGAGCCTCCGACGGTCAACATCAACGTGGGAGACACCGTAATCTGGACGGGCCTGGCGAATGGCCACAACGTGGACGCCAACGACGACAGCTTCCGGAGCGGGAATGTCGGGGCCGTGCAGAGCTTCTCCCGCACGTTCGACTCGGCTGGCTCGTTCGGCTACCGGTGCGAGGCGCACTTTCTCTTCGGGATGGTCGGCACCGTGATCGTGAGCGACGACGGCGGGGGAGGAGAGGAGCCCGGCACCCTGCAGCTGACCGGCACCGCGTTCAACGTGTTCGAAGGCGAGTCCACCAACCTCCAGGTCCTGCGGGTCGGCGGCGACGACGGCGCGGTCTCGGTGAGCTGGTCGGTGACGGCCTTGACGGCTCAGGCGGCCGACTTCACCGCGGCCAGCGGCACCCTCTCCTGGGCCGACGGCGACGACGATCCCAAGATCGTCACGGTCGCCACCACGGAGGACGCCGCAGCCGAGGGGAACGAGACGGTCCGGGTGACGCTGAGCAACCCGGCCGGCGGCGCGGCCCTCGACGACGCGGCCCGGATCGCGACCGTCACCATCCAGGACGACGACGCCGGCGGTGCCGCGCCGAGCGCGCCCACGAACCTGCAGGTACACCCCCACTCGACCACCGAGGTCATGCTGGCCTGGACCGATTCCAGCGGCGAGACCGGTTACCGCATCGAGCGCAAGACCCTGGGCGGCGCGTTCGTGGAGGTGGCGACCGCGCCGGGCAACAGCACGAGCGCGATCGTCGGCGGCCTGGCGGAGGCGACCCGCTACACGTTCCGCATCCGGGCGCAGAACGGGTCCGGAGTCTCGGGCTATTCGAACGAGGCCTCGGCCGTGACCCCGGCCACGCCCGCGGTCTGCGTCGAGTCGTCCACGACCCTCTGTCTGAACAACAACCGCTTCCAGGTCGAGGTGGACTGGCGGGCCGGAACCTCGCCCAGCAGTCCTGCCACGGCCATACCGCTCGAATTCGCGCCGGAGTCCGGCCTCTTCTACTTCTCCAACCCGGGCAACATCGAGATGCTGGTCAAGGTGCTCAACGCCTGCGTCCCGGCCCTGGGCGACAAGTACTGGGTCTTCTACGCCGCGACCACGAACGTGGAGTTCTCCCTGACCGTGATCGACACGCAGACCGGCGCCGTGCAGGTCTACGAGAACCCCGCAAACAACCCGGCCCAGCCGGTCCAGGACACCAATGCGTTTGCGACTTGCCCGTAGTGTCTGGGTCCTGGCCGCGCTGCTGCTGGCGGCTTGCGGCGACGTGAAGAGCCCGACCGAGCCCTCCGCGGCTCCGGAGGGCCCGGCCTTCACCTTCGCTCAGATCCAGTCGCAGATCTTCACCCCGACCTGCGCCAAGGCTGGCTGCCACGCGGCCTCGGCCGCGTCCGGCGAGATGATCCTGGAGGCGGGGCAGGCCTATGGCCAGATCGTGAACCGTCCCGCGGTCGGCAACAGCTCGCTCGACCGCATCGAGCCTGGCGATCCCGAGCGCAGCTACATGATCAAGAAGCTGCGCGGCGATCCGGACATCACCGGCGAGCGCATGCCCCTGGACAACCCGGGCTCGCTCACCCAGGAGCAGATGGACGGCATCGTCGGCTGGATCCTGGCCGGCGCCCCGAACAACTGAGGAGACCTCATGCTGAAGAAAAGAAAGGACCCAAAGGACTCAAAGGACCTAAAGGACGCCAAGGACAAAGGCGCCGGGGTCCTTTATGTCCTTTACGTCCTTTGCGTCCTTTTGGTCCTTTCAGCCCCCCTCGCTGCCCAGGAGGAAGCCCCCTCCTTGGAGGAGCCCGAGCGCCGGGACCCGCTCGGCACGCGCCTCGTCAACGTCGCCACGCCGTTCCCCGTGCAGGCGAAGACGCTGGAGGTGGTTTTCCTGCACCGTTTCCACCTGCCGATCCAGGACGGCAGCTCCTCGGACCTCTGGGGGCTCGACAGCGGGGCCGATGTCGGGATCGGGCTCGCCTGGGGCATCACGCCCCGCCTCGACGCCTCCCTCCTGCGCTACTCCTTCCAGGAGGACTTCGAGCTGGCGAGCAAATTTTTGGTGATGGAACAGGCGCCGCGCAGGCCGTTGAGCGTGGCCGTCCGGGCAGGGGTGGATCGCTTGGAGCACCAGGGGATCGAAGACCCCACGCGGCCCTTCGTCCAACTCCTCCTGGCCCGCCGCCTGGGCCGGGGCTTCAATCTCCTGGTTTCCCCCTCGTGGGTGCGCGACACCCCGCGCCTGCGCAACGCCTTCAACGTCCCCGTGGGCCTGACCTTCGCGCTGCGGGGCGGCAGCCTCGTCGAGCTGGAGGTCATCCCCGAGAACCGGGACCTGGACGAGAGCGTGACGGCTTGGCACCTGGCCTGGTCCAGGGACGTGGGCGGCCACATCTTCGAGATCGTTCTGGGCAACTCACGGGCGGTCACGGTCGACCAATACCTCGGAGGCGACTCGGCGGCCGGCTTCAAGTCTGGAGACGTCCGCCTCGGCTTCAACCTGATCCGCGATTTCGATTTCAGCTTCTGAAGAGAGCTGTCGGCACGCCTTTCGCTAACTCTTGCGGGCGTGGAGAAGCTGCGTGTCCTTTCGTACAACATCCATGGCCGTGCCCATCTGTTCAGCCGGCGCTACCTGCATTGGATCGCCAGCGTCATCGAGGCCACGCAGCCCGACATCGTGGGGCTCCAGGAGGTCCACCGCGGCGGGTGGATCGTGCGCTATGAGGACCAGGCGAAGATCCTCGGCAAGCTGACCGGCATGGAGTACCACTTCGGCCGCAGCATGGGCCACCCCGGCGAGGAGTTCGGCAACGCCGTGCTCACCCGCGGCGAGATCCGCGCCTCCGAGATCATCCCTCTCCCGGCTCCGGGGGCTGAGCCCCGGACCGTCCTCCACTCGCGGATCGGTCTCGAGGACGAGGAGATCGACTTCTACGTCACCCACCTGGCCCACGGCTTCCGCTCCAGCCGTCCGGCACGGACTCTGCAAGCTCAAGGGCTACTAGAGAGGCTCCGGCAGTCTCGCGGACCCTTCGTGCTGGTGGGGGACTTCAATGCTCCCCCGCATGCGCCCGAGCTCAAGACACTCATGGCAGCCGAGATCTTCCGGCTGTGCGGCAAGGACATGGCCTGCACCCATCGCATCCTGCGCCAGAGGATCGACTGGGTGGTGGCCGATCCGGGCTGGACGACCAGCGAGTCGCGCGTCGTCCAGGCCGGACCCTCAGACCACTGGCCCGTCCTCGTCGAGCTGCACCGGACCGGCTGAACCAAGGAGGAGGCCGATGGCGGAAGCCAAAGCCGTACCCGTCGCATCACCCGAAAACCGCCGATGGTGGCAGCGGGAGATCGTGCTTCCCTTCGGCGCCGCCATTCTCTACGTCCTGATCCTGGCCGTCCTGATCCTGCTCATCTGGTCTACGCGCAGGGAGCGGGAGTCCCACGTCAAGGTGCCCCGGATCGACCGCTTCGAGGAGACGCTCCCCTCGATCGCCGGCCTCACCGGCTCGCCCATCCAGGCGGGCAACAGCGTCGAGATCCTCCAGGACGGCGACGGCTTTTTCCCGCCCCTCCTGAAGGACATCGCCGCGGCGGAGCACAACATCCATCTGGAGACGTACGTCTGGTGGAAGGGCGAGATCTGCGAGCAGGTGGCGAATGCCCTGGCGGAGAAGGCCAGAAAGGGGGTCGAGGTCCGCCTGACGCTCGACGCCGTGGGCTCGAACAAGGGCGACAAGGAGCTGTTCGAGATGATGGAGAAGGCCGGAGTCCGCGTCGCTTTCTTCCATCCCTTCCTCCTCCAGGACCTGGGCCTCTTCAACAACCGCACCCACCGCAAGATCGCCATTTTCGACGGCCGCATCGGCTACGTCTTCGGCCACGGCTTCGCCGAGGAGTGGACCGGCCGGGGGCAGGACGAGAAGCACTGGCGCGACACGGGCGTGCGCATCGAGGGGCCGGTGGTCAACTCCATCCAGGAGACCTTCGCCGAGAACTGGGTGGAGCAGACGGCCGAGGTGCTGGTGGGGGAGAAGTACTTCCCGCGCCTGCCTTCGGCCGGCGGCATCCGCGCCCACGTGACGGCCAGCTCCCCCCAAGGGGGCGTCTCCCGACTGGAGCTGCTCTTCAAGCTCGCCATCGGCACGGCACAGAAGGAGATCCTCATCCAGAACCCCTACTTCATCCCCGACGGCGAGATGGTGGGGCTCCTGGAGGAGGCGGCGAAGCGCGGGGTCAGGGTCCGGATCATGCTCCCCGGCGCGGTCACCGACAGCTCCGTGGTGCGCCACGCCGGCCACCGGCGCTACGAGGAGCTGCTCGCCACGGGGATCGAGATCTACGAATTCCAGCCCAGCCTCAACCATCAGAAGGTGATGATCGTGGACGGCCTCTGGTCGCACGTCGGCTCGACCAACCTCGACGACCGGTCGCTCGACATCAACGACGAGGCGAGCGTCGGGCTGATCGATACCGGAGTGGCCGGCGAGCTCAAGGAGGCGTTCGAAAGGGATTTGAAGGTTTCCAGCCAGGTGACTCTGGAGGAGTGGCGGAAGCGTTCCGCCTGGCACAGGTTCATCGATCGGGGCTCGTACCTGATCAACGAGCAGCTCTGAGGAGGGGAGGATGATCGAGGTACCGATCTGGGTTCTTGTCGCGATGGGTGTGGTCATCGTGCTGCTGGGCCTGATGCTGTGGACGAACCTCAAGGAGCGCGACTTCAGGGTCAAGGTCCCGAAAATTGACAATTTCGAGGAGGCGCTGCCTTCTATCGCCGGCATGACGCGCGCGATCATCCTGGAGGGCAACCACGCCGAGCTTTTCCACAACGGCGACGGTTACTTTCCCAAGCTCTTGCAGGCCATCGCCGAGGCCAAGGAGACCATCCACTACGAGACCTACGTCTGGTGGAAGGGGGACATCTGCCGCCAGGTGGCCGAGGCGCTCGCGGCCCGCGCCCGCGACGGGCTCGAAGTCCGGCTCATGCTCGACGCGGCCGGCTCTTTCCAGATGGACAAGGACCTCCTGAAGCTGATGAAGGACGCCGGCGTCTGCGTGACCCGCTACCACCCGATTCGGATCATCGACCTCGGCCAGCTCAACAAGCGCACCCACCGCAAGCTCGGCATCTTCGACGGCCGCCTGGCCTTCGTGTGTGGGCACGGCATTGCCAAGGAATGGACGGGAAACGGGGAGGACAAGGACAACTGGCGCGACACCGGGGTGCGGCTGCGCGGTCCGGTGGTCAACGCCGTGCAGTCGGTCTTCGTGCAGCACTGGGTGGAGGAGACGGGAGAGGTGATGATGGGGGAAAAGTACTTTCCCCATCTCGAGCACGAGGGCGAGATCCGCATGCACGTCCTCGCCGGAGCCCCCCTGGGCGGTGTCTCGGACCTCGAGATGATGTTCAAGATGGCGATCGCCTCCGCACAGGAGGAGCTGCTGATCCAGAACCCTTACTTCATCCCGGACGAGGAGTCCTGCGAGCTCCTGGAGAACGCAGTCAAGCGCGGCGTGGATGTCCGGGTCATGATCCCCGGCCCGGTCAGCGACAGCGCCTTGGTCAAGCACGCCGGCCACCACCACTTCGGGGATCTGCTGAAGCGGGGTATCCGCATCTTCGAGCACCAGAAGACCATGATCCACCAGAAGATCATGATCATCGACGGTCTCTGGTCTCACGTCGGGTCGACCAACCTGGACGACCGCTCCTTCGACATCAACGAGGAGGCCGGCGTGGGAATCATCGACCGTGGGATCGCCGCGCAGCTCAAGGAAGCCTTCGAGCGCGATGCACAGAGCTGCATCGAATTCAAGTGGGAGAAGTGGCGCAAACGTCCCCGCTGGCACCGGATGCTCGACGGCGTCTGCTACCTGCTCAGCGGCCAGCTCTAGAGGGCGTGGTAGCGTATCGCGGTGATTCGCACGGTCCTCCTCACGATATTCCTGATCGCTCTCGGAATCGCGCTGACGCTGCCGCAGACCGCGGCCCGGCTGGGCGATGTCGAGACCTACCGCCTCGCCGTGCTCTGGGGCATTCCGGCCGCGGCGCTGGTCCTCTCCCTGGTGCTCCATCCCCGGCTCACCAAGCCCGCGAACGACCTTCCCGGGCCGATCGCGCGCCGCTTCGCGCTGCTGGCCGTGGCCGTCCTGGCCTTCGGGGCGGACCAGAGCTTTCTGGGCATCAGCTACTGGACAGGGTGGGCGACCTTCACGTCCGGAGCCCAGGAGGTGAGCGAGGGCGAGATGCTCGTCACGGCGCTCTGGGCGCTGCCGCTCTGCCTGATCCTGGGCATCTGGGGATGGGAGCGGGCCCTGCGCGGCTCTGTGTACACGGGCTGGCGCCGGAGGCTCGAACGCCCCGGGGCGATCGCAGCTTCCGCGGCGGTCGGCCTGGCGCTCTCGCTGCCGTCGATCCTGCCCGGCGGCGAGATCCGGGACCCGGCCTTCGCCGGCGCCTCCCTGGTGGCGGTCCTCTGCCGCGAGATCTCCTTCGCCCTGCTCTTCAGCCGGGGCGGCGGGCTCCTCGTGGCCGGCCTCTACCGCGGCGCGCTCTACTTCGCGGAGGCCTTCGTCGTCCACGACTGGAACAGCCTCTTCTTCCCGAGCTTCAACTATGTGACCAGCGGAGCGGCCTTCTACGCCGTGCGGGCCGCGTCGGCCCTGCTCGCGCTCGGCGTGGTTGCCGTGATGACGCGCCGCCGGCCCGAGCGGCTTCCGGAGAGCGAGCCGCCGGTCGAGGCTCTGGGTCAGGAGGATCTGGTTTGATCGCGCGGCAGGGATTGGAACCGGCCCACGGCGACCGCGGGATCGACCTGTGCGTGCTCGGGCTGGTGGTGATGGTCACCTGGACGGTGATCGTCAAGTTCCTTGCGCCCGTGCTCTTCTACTTCGCCGAGCGGCACGCCGGCCATTCCATCTCGGGGCCTCCTGTCATGTGGGACTTCTGGTGGGTGGCCCACCTCGCAATCGCCTGGCTCCTCTGGCACCGCCTCCCGCTCGTGCTGCTCGCGGGCCGGGGCATCGCCGCGGCCGAGGTTCTCATCGCCATCGGCCAGCTCGCGCTCTACGCACGCCGGCCCGATCTCTCCTTCTGGGGGTTGCTCTGGCTCACGAACGAGATCTACGTCCTGGGCTTCTTTCTCTTCCTGATCGCCTTCCTGTCGCGAAGCCACATCCGGAGGGCTCTGGGAGGAGATTCATGACGGAGTGGCTCGCCCTCAGGGGCGAGAGCCTCCACGTCAAGGGCGAGAGTCTCCGCATCAAGGGCGAGAGTCTCCGCATCGAGGGCGAGAGCCTCCGCGTCGAGGGCAAGAGCCTCCGCGTCGGGGGCAAGAGCCTCGCCCTCGGTTGGGAGTGCCTCGCCCCCAGTGTGGAGTGACTTGCCCTCGATGTGGAGAGCCTTCCCCTCTGTCGCAAGAGCCTTGCCCTCGGTGTGAAGCGACTTGCCCTCGGGCGACGGCGGCACGCCCTTCGCAGCGGGAGAGATCGAAGGAGGTGCGCCCATGAAGAACCGCAACATTTTCGCCTTGGCCGCCGCGCTGCTGCTGCTGGCGTCGTCGCCCGGTCTCGCCAAGAAGGCGCGGGAGACGCAGAACTGCCAGTCGTGGAGCAAGGGCCGGGAGCTCCGCTGCCTGTTCGACGACGCCCAGGTCCCCACGGCCACGATCCGGGTGAGGAACACCAGCAGCTCGAGGGTGAGCTTCTCCTATGACGAGTGGCACAGCAGCTGCGGCACCCGCGGCGGCAAGATCGAGTCGGACCGCTACGAGAATCTGGACCCGGGCGACTCCGTCGAGATCTTCGTGCTGGCGCCGGGCCGCGGGGTCAGTTGCCGGGAAAGCTTCATCACCGATTGCCGGCGGGGCTCGCGCCAGGTCGACTGCTCCGGCGTGCTCCGGGCGGAGGGCACCCTCTGGGTCGGCAACCTGCAGTAAGCCCGTAGGGGGGTGAGGGGTTTGCAATGCGACGGTCGTCATACTGTCGTAAAGGAGCCCCGATATGAGCTACCTGGGAGTCCTGGTCCTGGTGAGCCTGCTGATCGTCATCCACGAAGCGGGTCATCTGCTGGCCGCGAGGTGGATGGCATCCCGATTGCCGGCTTTTCGGTGGGCTTCGGCCCGAAGCTCTGGAGCCGGCGATGGGGGCGGGTGGAGTACTCCCTGCGCTGGTTCCCTCTGGGCGGTTTCGTAGTGCCCGCCACGGACGAGGTCGAATTCAGCTCCATCCCTCTGCGGAAGCGGCTCGTCTACTTCCTGGGCGGTCCGCTGGCCAACCTCGCCGCCGCCCTCCCTCTCTTGGCGGTCCTGTTTGCGACGGAGAAGGGCTTGTCGATCTACCAGCTCTTCGTGGCTCCGGCGCAGTCGAATTCGATGATGGGTGTGGTCGGGACCGTGGTCGAGGGAGGGCGCGCCGGAGCAGGGATGGGCCTCTACGTCGCCATCTCTCTGAGCCTCTCCATGGCCGTGCTCAACCTGCTGCCGATCCCGATCCTGGACGGCGGGCAGATCGTCATGAGCTGCCTGGAAAAGGCGTTCCCCCGCTTCTCTCGGCTGCGGGTCCCGCTGACCCAGCTGGGGCTGGTCTTTCTTGCCGCGGTGATGGTGTACGCGAACGCGCGGGACGTCGTCCGCTACCTCGCGTAGTGGAAGGCCGTGGCCTTGGACCGGGCCTTCCGCTTGAGCAGGTCCTCCACCACGATCAGCGTCTCCTCGTGGAGGATCGCGTCGCCACACTCCGGGCAGATCTCCGCCGGCACGCCGTGGAGGACGAGCGTCCTCTCGCGGTAGATCACCGAATGGCTGATGGTGCCGTTCAGGTTCTCGCCGATGCACTCAGGGGTATGGCATTTCATGTCGGTCTCTCCTCCCGCCGGTCTGTCTTCAAGAACCGTTCCCGCAGGGTATCGATTCCGGGATTACTGCCCGACCAGCAGGCCGAGGTTTTCCGCGGTCAGGAGGTCCACATCGGCTGGAGACTCCAGGAATGGCCGGACATCGGACACGATCCTTGGCCAGTCCAGCGTCTCCAGTCTTTTGCGGACGGCTCCGCGCCATTCGGCCAGGTCCAGCGGCGGGTGACCGGTCTGCGCCAGGGCATTGTTCAGCAGGACCAGGTTCGGTGGTGGCCAGGCTGGATCGCTCAGATACCAGATCAGGTCATAGACGTCCCTTCCCTTGGGGAACGGACGCTGTAGAAAAGCGTGAAGCTTTCCTGCCAGCAGTGAGGCGGGATCGTGGTGTTGAAGGCGCAGGATCAGATGCCGGCGGGCGAGAGTGGTCATCAGGACCGCCCCGGCAGGAGGACGGGTATCCACCTCGACCTTGATGGAAAACCCTTCGTTGCGATGCGGAGTCAAGCCGAGCTCCGCCAGGAGACCGGGGAACTTCAGGAACGCGCTATGGACAACTCTCTGGTCGCTGACCCGGACCTCCGTTTCATACCCCGACCGCGACAGGTCGGATTGGATGGCGCGCAGATACCGTCTGAAGTCGTAGCCGCCTTCCGGACGCTCGAGAGCAAAGTCGAGGTCTTCCGAGTAGCGGCGGATCCCGTAGAGGAAGCGCAGCGCCGTGCCACCTTGAAAGGCGAGGGAGATCATGGCTCCTGCGCGCTGGAGCGATCCAAGGATTTCCGCCTGAAGGAGCTCGCGGACGCGGTTGCGGGCCTCGTTGGGGCTCGAGCTACTCTGGATCAGATCCTTCAGGCGTTCTTTCATAAGGCCTCATAGTCCAGGGCTTCCGTCTTCGCCAACCGGGAGATCTGACGGACCGCCCGGATCAGCTTGGGTCGACCGGAGAGCTCCGCAAGCCGCCGCAATTCTTCAAGGCTCAGACTCTCCAGATGCTGCACGCGCAGCTCCCCCAGATATTCGGGAGCGTCGGCTCCGGGTTCCAGATGGATCAGGTCCAGAAGGGCTTTCTCAGGTGTGGCGACGAAGGCTTCCTGTCCGCCGCCCAGGTCCAGGCTGCGGTACCCGGTCAGGAAGCCGCTCTGGATATGGCGGTACTCGTACGTGCCCAGAGCGGTCTGCCAGCGGCCCGGCCGGCCCGTCGTGACGCTGGTCGTCACCGGCACATGCTCCGGAATGAGTCCGTATTGCGCGAGAGCGGACTGGAGGCTTACGTACGAGCCTCGCATCAGCCGGTTGGCTACGAGGAATGGATGGGGTTTTACCTTCTGAAAAGGAGGAGCGAGAGCATAGAGACCGCGCCGGATCTGGTACAGGCGCCCCGCACGAACCCAGCGGGAAAGCTGGCGTCGAACATCGTCCGGGTTGACCTCGCCGACCAGAAGGAACCCGGTCTCGAAGACAGGCTCCTCGCCGACTGCCATGAGCAACTCTCCGAAGTCCACGGCAGTAACTTACCTGGAATGGCAAGTTACTGCAATGGAATCGACCCATGGATTACTGGATGTAGCCCAGGTTCCGCAGGCTCTTGAGCATCTCCTCGTCCTCGGGGGAGGGGAGCAGCGGCTCCTTGGGCCGCAGGCCGTAGCTCGCCACCTCGTGCACGGGCTTGGTGCGCACGAAGGCCTCTTCGAAGGCGGCGGTGAGCGTCTTGCCGGGGAGCTCGGAGGAGATCGGGAGCTCCAGGAGCCAGGCCATGGTGGGCATCAGGTCGAAGACCGAGGCCTGCTCGAGGGTGGCGCCCCGCCGCACGCCCGGCCCACGGAGGAACAGGACCCCCTTGGCTTTGATGCTGTGCTCTCCGGGCCGGGAAGCTCGGTACGGTTCCCCGGCGCGCTCCGAGGGCTCGGCGCCGTGGTCGGAGGCCACGATGAGCCAGGCGTCCGGCGGGAGAGCGTCGAGGATCTCGCCGAGGAACGTGTCGACGTAGCGGTAGGTCCCCTCGACCACGGTCCGGTCGCGCTCCAGGTTGGCGGGCTTGACGGCGTACTTCTCGGGCTCGACCAGGTCCCAGCCGTAGTGCTGCACCGGGTCCGGACCGCGCAGGTAGAGCATCTGGAGGTCCACGGGGCGCTCCTCCATGAGCTCGAGGGCCACGCGCGAGAGCGGGTAGTCGACGCGGTAGAACGTCTTCAGCCAGGAGTAGAGGTCGCTCTCGTTCCACGCCGCCTGGCGCGCGAGGCGGACCTGCTCGTCGGTGAAGCCGCCGCGGCGCTGGAAGTCGCGCCAGGGGAAGTCGTCGGGGGTGATCCAGTGGCGGTCCAGGACGGGTGCGATCTCCTCCGGGTGGATCTGCCGGCGCAACTCGTCGATGGTTCCCCGGTCCGCGGTCCAGAAGCGGCGCTCCGCGGTCATCACGTCCCCGAATGCCGGGTTGGCGTGATCGCTCACCACGTAGCCGTCGATCTTCTCGGCCGGCCAGGTGGCCCACCAGCCGATGACGCCCGCGCTCAGGCCGCGGCGGTTGGCGAGCTCCCAGATCGCCCGCGCCCGGCGCTGGCTGCTGGTGACGGGGATCAGGTGGCCGCTCGGCAGCTTGGCCGTGAAGCCGCGGATGTTGTGGAGCGCTGGCCGTTGCCCCGTGGCCACTGTGGTCCAGATGACCGGCGACTCCGTGATCTGCAGGGTGTCGAGCTGGCGGAGGGACGCCCCCTCCCGGATCAGCCGCTGGAAGGCGGGCAGCTCGCCGCGCTCGAGCATTGGGCCGAGGACGGTCCAGGTGGCGCCGTCGATGCCGAGGAAGAACAGGCGCGTCTTGGCTTTGGAAGAAGAAGAGGAGGGGGTTGAGGAGTCGCCGCGGCAGCCGCCCAGGGCCAGCGTCAGGAACAGCAGGATCAGCGCGCGCCGCAATAAAACCTCCTTGAATCCCGGGGCGACGGATGCCGGCGCCCCGGGTCAGGGAGTCTATCAAGGCTCAGTGGTGGATGCGCATCCGCATGCCGCGGTGCGGGCCCGGGTGCTCCTTCTCCAGGGTCTCGAGCTTCTCCTTCTGCTCCTCGGTCAGCAGCGCCTTGAAGCGCTCCATGCCCTCCTCGTGAAGCGCATGGACCTGCTTCATGGTGGCGTGCGCGGCGATCGCCTTCTGACCTATCTCCGTGGCATTGGCGTTGCCGGCGTCGAGCAGGGCGTGGATCTCCTCGAACTGCTGGTGGTGCTGCTCCGCGATGGGCTTCACCTTGGCCCAGATCTCCTCGTGGATCTGCTTGGCGGCTTCCTTCTGCTCGTCGTTCAGGCCGAGCTCCTGGGCAAAGGCGGGCCCGCCGTGCATCATGTGCTCCCCGGGGCCGCCATGGATCATGACCCGCTTCATGTGCTCGCCGGCCAGGGCCGCGCCCGTGACCAGCACGAGGGCGGCGATCAGTGAAAACAGGATCCTCTTTTTCATCGTCGATCTCCTTTCCGGATTCCGCTTCAAGCGGAGCCCGCTGTCATCGACCCCAATCTAGGGCAACGCCGGACCCCAGACTTCAAGACGACGCAAGAAGTTTGTAAGGGATGTAAAGACTTGTCAGCCCGCGAAGCGGTAGCCGCGGCGGTGAACGGTCAGGAAGAGCTCCGGGTGCGAGGGGTTGCGCTCCAGCTTCTGGCGCAGGGAGCCGACGTGCACGTCGACCGTGCGGGTCACGGGCATGGCGTCGTAGCCCCAGACCTTGTCGAGCAGCTCGTCGCGGGTGAGCAGTGCGCCGCGGTTTTCGATGAAGTAGGCGAGGAGCTTGAACTCCAGCGCCGAGAGCGTCACGGGCTCGTTGCCGCGGAAGACCTCGGCGCGGCGGAAGTCGACGCGCACGTCGCCGAACGTATAAACCCCAGCCGGGGCCGACGGTGCCGGAGACCGCCGGAGCAGGGCCTCCACGCGGGCCAGGAGCTCGATCATTTCGAACGGCTTGGTCAGGTAGTCGTCCGCTCCGAGCTTGAGGCCCACGACGCGGTCGATGACCTGGCTGCGGGCGGTGAGCATCAGCACGGGGACCTGTCCACCGCGGGAGCGCAGCTCGCGGCAGACTTCGAAGCCGTCGCGGCCGGGGAGCATGACGTCGAGGATGACCAGGTCGAAGGGCTCGGCCAGGGCCCGCGAGAGCGCGGTATTGCCGTCTCCGGCCGTCTCCACCTGGTAGCCCTCGCTGAGCAGGCGGTCCGAGACGGTGAGGACGAGGCTCGGCTCGTCCTCGACGAGAAGGATGCGGCGCTCTCCGTTCAAGCGGTTTCCCCGGAGCGGGCCGCGGGCAGGTGCAGGGTGAAGGCGCTCCCCCTCTCGCCTTCGCCCCCGTCGCCAGATACCACGCTCACCCGTCCTCCGAGTGCCTCGACCACGTGGCGCACCACGCTCAGCCCGAGCCCGCTGCCGGGAACGCCGTTGGTCTTCGTGTCCTTGCCGCGGTAGAACGGCTTGAAGAGATGGGGGAGGTCCTCGCGCCGGATGCCCGGCCCGTGGTCGGCCACCGTGATCTCGACCCCTTCCTTCGCGCCCCGGGCCTGGAGGCCGATCCAACCTTCAGTGCCGGTGGCGTGCCGAGCCGCGTTCTCGATGAGGTTCCTCAGGGCTCGCCGCAGAGCCGCGCCGTCTGCGAGCACCGGCGGCAGGTCGGTCGGGATCTCGCGTTCCACCCGCACCTTCTTCTCATCGAGGAGGACGCGGCAGTCCTCCAGCGCACCTTCGACGAGAGCTTCGACGTCCTCCGGCCGTACGTCGTACACCCTGCGCCCCGACTGGATGCCGGCGAGCTCGAGCACCTGCCCGACCAGGTCGGTGAGGCGGCGGCCCTCGCGCTCGATCAGCGAGCCGTAGCGCCGCACCTGCTGTGCATCGGCCACGACGCCGTCGGCGAGGTTCTGGCCGGCGGAACGGATCGCGGTCAGCGGCGTGTGCAGCTCGTGGGTGACGCCGGCCACGAACTCGATCTGCTGACGGGCCAGGCGCTGCGCCCGCTGCGTGGTCACCACCATCAGCCCCGAGGTGATGGCCACGAGCGCGAGGATGCCCAGGCTCACCCCCATGTTGTGGCGCCGGGCATGGCTCACCGCAGCTTCCAGGGAGCCCACCCGGTGCTGGATGGCGAGGCGCCACGCGCCCCCGCTCGGATTTTCATGCTTCTCGCCTTCAGCTCCAGACCGGGGGATGACGATGTGCATGCCGAACGGGGCATGGCGCTTCCGCATGACGACGGTCTCACCGTTTTGCCTGCGGTCCCGGCTCCGCGGCAACACGCTCCGCATCTCGTGAAGCGGCCGCAGCCCCAGCATCGCCAGGCGGAGGTCGGCCTTTTGAAAGGTTTCCAGAGGCACGTCCGGGTCGGAACGGAAGACCGCGCGTCCCCCGGCGTCGAGCACCGCGAGGGAGTAGTCGGTCTCCTCCGGGCTGCCGAAATGGCGGCGGGTCAGCTCGGGCAGGACCTCTTCGGCGAGCACCTGCCGGTCCATTTGCAGGAGCAGGATGGTCCCGCCCGCATCCGAAGCCGGTCCGAAGGCCAGGGGGAGGATGAGCCCGGGGAGCTCGGGATCGATCAGGGCGAAGGGGAAGCGGTGCTGGCCGTTGACGGCCTCGGTGGCGAGACGCCGCCGGGCTTCTTCGAGGCCGGCGGGCCAGGGCACGGGCTCGAAGCGGCGGGCCTCGGGCTGGAACCGCGAGAGCTCGAAATTGCCGCCGGCCGTCCGGCGCGCCGCGAAGACGCCCTCGATCAGCTCCGGCCAGGGAGCTTCGTCGCGCCACCGGTCGTATTGCATCGTTACCCGCTCCAGCCCGCCGTCAGTAACCCCGCCCAGTTCGGGATGGAAGGAGATGAAGATCCGGGTCAGCTCGCGGTCGAAGTCTTCCGTGAAGCGAGCCCCGGCGGACTGGAGGTTCTCGTGCATGCGCTGCCGCTCCAGATCGCTCACCCGCCCGATCCACTGGTACTGGAGGGTGGCCAGGGCGGCGAGCAGGAGCAGGAGGAAAACGGCGATGGCCGGCGGCAGGAGTCGTGCGCGCTCCCCGGAAGTCATGACGGGATCAGGATAGCAGGGGATCGCCGGAGGAGGGCGGAAACTTTACATTCCTTACAGTTACGGCCGGATCACCACCTTGAGCGCCTCCTTGCGCATCATGCTGCGCAGGGCGCCTTCGAGGTCGTCGAGGGGGCGCTCGGAGGAGAGGAGCGCCTCGGGATGGAGCGCGCCGCTCGCGAGGAGGCCGAGGGCGCGCTCGAAGGTCGCGGGCCGGTGGTGGTAGGCGCCCTTGATGGTCAGCTCGCCGTAGTGGATGCGGTGGGTGTCGAGCGGGATGGTGGTGCCGGGCCGGCAGCCGCCGAAGAGGAGCACCGTGCCTCCCGGCCGCGCCGAGGCCAGGGCGTCCTCCCAGGCCACGGGCGAGCCGGTCGCCTCGATGGCGAGGTCGAAGCCGTCTCCCCCGCGGGCGAGCCGCCGCAGGCGCGCGGCCTCGCCGCCGTCCCGGCTCACCTGGATCGCCTCGCTCGCCCCAAGCTGGCGCGCCACTTCCAGCCGCGGCAGGTTGGGATCGGCCAGCACGACGTGATGCCCTGCCCGCTGGCTCGACAGCACGTCCACGAACAGGAGCCCGATGGGACCGCCTCCGTAGACCACGATCTCGGACGGACGATCGAGGGCGCAGACCTCCAGGCCGTGCAGCACGCAGGCGAGAGGCTCGGCCAGGGTCGCCACCTCCGCCGGCAGCCCCTCGGGGATCGGGTAGGTGCTGACCTCGGCAAAGCGGCGCGGCACGAGCAGGTACTCGGCAAAGGCCCCGTTCAGGTACTGCAAGTGGGCGCAGAGGTTCTCCCGGTCGCGCAGGCACCACTCGCAGGCGCCGCAGGGAGCCGAGTTGGCGACCACCACCCGGTCTCCCACCTTCCACCGGGTCGGCTCCGATACGACTTCCAGAGTTCCTGCCATTTCGTGGCCGAAAGGGGTGGGGACGTGCAGCATCCGCGGATGGCCGCCGCGGCGCAGGACCTTGATGTCCGTGCCGCAGGTCGTGGCGGCCTCGATTTTCAGCAGCAGCTCGCCCGGGCCTGGATCGGGAACGGGCACGGTGCGCAGCTCGACCCGCTCCGGGCCGAGCAGGAAGACCGTCCGCTGATGGCGGGGCACGCTCAAAGAGCCGTTTCCTCGTCCGGGGTCAGCAGGATCTTGAGCGCGCGCAGCTCGTTGGCGAGCTCGACCGCCTCCTCGAAGCGGGAGAACGGGAGCCGGTGCGTGACGAGCGGCGACGGATCCAGGCGGCGGGTGACCATCAGGCGGTGGACCTCCCGCTGCTCGGCGAGCGAGCTGGAGTAGGTCGCGATCAGCTTCCCCTCGCTCTTGAAGAAGGGGTTGAGGTCGAATCCCGCCCGCTCGCCCTCTCCGGCGTGAGCAAAGAGCACCACGGTGCCTCCGGGGCGGACGAGGCCGAGGGCTGAGGCGAGCGCCGCGGGTCCGCCGGCCGTGTCGAAGACCACATCCGCGCCGAAGCCTTCGGAGAGGGCGTCGACCGCTTCGCGAGCGTACCCGGGAGGGACCGCGGCCTGGGCACCCAGCCCGAGAGCGACATCCAGGCGCTCCTCCAGGGGATCGGAGACCGCCACCCGCAGCCCGGGGCGGACCGCCTTGAGCACGAGCAGGTGGAGGAGCCCCATGCTGCCGCCGCCCACGACGGCTGCCACGGTGGCTGGAGTCTCGGCGAGGCGGGCCTGCCGGATGCCGCGCAGCACGCAGGCGGCGGGCTCCAGGAAGACGGCCACCTCGTCGGGGACGTGCGGCGGCAGGCCGAAGGTCGCGAGCCGGACCGCCCGCTCGCGCACCAGGATGTGCTCGCTGAATCCCCCCGGGACGAGCAGGTTCTCGCGGAAGAGGGGGCAGAGCGTCTCGCTGCCGCGGCGGCAGAGGTCGCAGATGCCGCAGGCCACGTGATGCGGCACGACCACTCGGTCGCCCGGCTCGAAGCCGACCGTCCCAGGGCCCAGGGCCTCCACCGTACCTACGACCTCATGGCCGAGCACGGACCCCGGCGCCGCGGTGGCGTGCCGAAGCTTGAACAGGTCGGTGCCACAGAGGCCCGCGTACCGCAGGCGGAGCACCAGCTCTCCGGGGCCGGGCTCGGGCCGCGGCCGCTCTTCGATCACCACGGCACCCCTCTCGGCACAGATTACGGCTCTCATGGTGGCGGATCGTAGTGGTACGTCGTACTTGCCGCAAGTAAGATGGGGACATGCCCAACCGAATCAGCCCCCGCCGTCCAAGACGGGTCCAGGTGCAGTTCTGGAAGCGCGGAGAGCCTCACGCCCACCCGGGGTACACCACCAACATCTCCCTCACCGGCATGTTCATAGGCACGAGCAGCCCGTTGCCGCCGGGTACGCGCCTGCGGGTCGAGATCCTCGAGGGAAACCGCGGCTTCATGGTCGAAGGGGTGGTGGCGCACGCGCGCAAGGTGCGGGGCGAGATGATGAGGCTGAGCCAGCCCGGGATGGGCGTGCGCTTCCTGTCGGTCGAGGACCTGGTGCGGGAGCTGGTCCCCTTGGGGTACGGGCAGGAGGACCTCCCGCCCGCCCAGGCGGAGCCGCTGCCCGAGGAAGGAGCAGACCCCGTACAGGCAGTCCCCGAGGCGCCTGCCGCTCCCGTCGCCCGGCCGGCGCCGCCGGCCTCCCGTCCTTCGGAGCCGATCCCCACGCCGCGCGAAGGCGGCGGCACGTTCGCAATCCACTTCCTCAATCCCGGCGAGTTCCTGGAGGTCTACCGGCGCGACATCGTGAACGGCGGCCTCTTCGTCTCGACCCGTTTCCCGGGCCGCCTCCAGGAGACGGTGAACGTGGAGCTGCACCCGCCCTTTCCCAATGCCCGGCCCGTGCTCGTGCGGGCGCGGGTCGTCCAGCGCTTCGAGCCGTCCGGCGACGCTTTCAACCCCAACCTTCTGGCCGGCATGGGGGTCGAGCTGCTCGATCTGCCGACCGTGGTGGACAACCTGCAGCCCTACGTGATGGGGATGCAGGGCCGCTAACCCGGCCCGGGCGCCCCTTGCGGCGCGGGAGTCGTGGCCGCTGGCGTCGGCGCCGCCGCCGGCTCGATGATGCGAGCCGTCATGGTGTCCGGATCGGGAGGCCAGGGCACCAGGAGCCCCTTGCCGATGCCTTCCGCCACCTGCCGTCCGTAGAGGCGGTCCACCAGGTGCATGGCGGCCTCGTAGCTCCGCGCACCCCCCTGCGAGGTGATCACCTTTCCGGCATCCACGAAGCTGACGTTGATGCGCAGGTCGAGGCTCGGGAACATCTGCGAGAAGCGGCCATAGTCGTCCGGGAAGGTGGTGACCGGGATACCCTGGAGCAGGCCGGCCTTGGCGAGCACGAAGGAGCCGTCGCAGAGCGACAGCACGTGCCGGGCCTGGCCGCCGGTGGTCCGCACCCAGTTGATCAGCGCCTGGTTCTGGAGGTCGGCGTCCATGCTCCCGCGGGTGCTCGGGACGACCAGGATGTCGATCTGGGGCGCGTTGGCGAACGAATGATCGGGGGTGATCTTGAGCCCCTCGAACGTGGTGACGGGCTTGCCGTCCGGCGAGACCGTGAACACCTGCATGCCCGGCTGGGTGTGGAACTGGGTGTGGTGCAGGACGTCGAAGGGCGCGGCCAGCTCGGTGTTGTAAACGCCGTTGAGGACCAGGATGCCCGCCCGCAACGGCCGATCCGTGGGCAGGTCGGCCGCGGGTCCGGACTGGCCCGGTATAGGGGCACCAGCGGGCGCGCCGTCCACCGCGGGAGTGGGGGCGGGGGCCGGCGAAGGAGGAATCGGAGCGGAGGGCGGGGGAGTGGCGGCAGGCGTGGCCTCCACGGTCACTTCAGGATCCTCCGCCCGGCAACCCCCCATTCCGACCAGGGCAACGGTTGCGAGCAGGACGGCAGCGAACAACGACGAGGCTCGTCGGGTCATGGCGTCTCCTTTCCGGGAAGGCGGACCCCCGGACGAAGTGTTGGAGGTAGCAAGAACCCCGCCACGGGCAATCCTGCCGCTGGCGTAGAATAGAAACCCACGCGCCGCCCTGGAGCGGCCGTTCAAGGAGGTGTCAACGTGCCTTACAGCCCATTGCTGGTGAGACCCATGCGCGAAGAGCTGACGAGTGCCGGCGTCAAGGAGCTGCTGACCGCGCAGGACGTCGATTCATTCATGGCCGAGAAGAACGGGACGGCCATGCTGGTGATCAATTCGGTCTGCGGCTGCGCCGCGGGCATGGCGCGCCCGGGTGTCCGCCTGGCGTTGCAGCACGACCGCCGTCCGGACCGCGTCGCGACCGTGTTCGCGGGCCAGGACCTGGAAGCCACGGCGCGGGCCCGGTCGTACTTCCCGGACATCCCGCCGTCCAGCCCGTCCATCGCCTTCCTCAAGGACGGCGAGCTGGTGGGCTTCATCCCGCGTCACCGCATCGAGAGCCGGTCCGCCGACGCCCTGGCGGGCGACATGGTGTCGCTCTTCAACGAGCACTGCGAAGTTCCTGCTAGCTGATGGGGACCTTCCACCAGGGCAAGAGCGAGCTGCACGGGATCACGGTCGTGGTGGACACCACCGGCCAGGAGATCTTCATCGGCCGCTGCGACGACGAGACCGACCAGGGGATCATCCTCCATGACGTGGACGTACACCGGGACGGGGAGGGCGGCCGCTCCAAGGAGGACTACGTCAAGCGGGCGGCCATGCTCGGCACCTGGAAGAAGCACGACGCCCTGCTGATCCCCAAGGATAGGATCGCGTCGGTGCGCAAGCTGGGCGAGCTGTAGTCTGAGAGACGCACGCTCAAAGACGTGCGAGGCACTGCTCGATGGCGTTGCCGACCTTCTTCGCGGTTGTCGTACTCACCCCCGCCTGGCGGGCGTGGGCACGCCAGCGGGCCGCAGCCGCGGCCACGCCGTCGAGAATCGCTTGGGCATCGCGGTTCGAAATGCCCGGCGGACCCGCCAACTGCAGCAGGTGGCTGCGCCCGGGCGCTCGACCCTCTCCGGCGACGGTCATGGTGTGTTCGCCTCCGGGGCCGGCAGCGAAGACGAGATCGTAGGCCGGCGCCAGCTCCCAGTTGCCTTCATCGCTCAAACGGAAGGCGAAGTTCTTTACATGGTCGTCGCGGTTGTGCGTCAGCACGTTGAAGGCCATCCGGCGGAAGCATTCCAGAACATCCTGATGATTCCGGGTCAGGATCCGCGTCACCTCGAGGAGCTGCCCGTAGTCGCAGCTCGGGATGCGGAAGTTGGCTTGGATGAGGTTGCCGAAGGTATGCACGTGGTAGCGGCGGTTGCCCTGGCGGTCGAATCGCTCCACGCCGAAGAACCGCTCTCCCTGAGGTGTTTCGAAGAGACGGGCGGGCGGCATCGCTATGCCCGCTTCTTTCGCCATGAGGGAATAGGCCAGCTCGCCCGGACCCGCGTCCGGTGAGTCGTGCCCGGAATGGAGCTTGACGATCCAAGGCGTGTAGCCTGGTGGAAGGTCTTCTTCACCCGAGAGAATGGCATCGCCACAGACTCCGACCAACACTTTCGGCCGCGCACCGCCGGGACTGCCTCCGGCGCGGAGAAGCTGCGGCAGCACCTCGCCGGCGGTGCCTTCGATCACCTGGCGGGAAGCGCGAGCCATCTCGTGCAGGTCGAGGATTCGTGCCTGTTGGTCCCCGGGGTCGTCCGGCGGGTGATAGGTGAGCGCTCCCATCGTCCTGGTACCGAGATACGCCAGCCGATCCAGCACCGACACTTCGGCGAGGGCCGAGCCCCGCTGCTGAAAGAACCGATCCATGAGCAGCAACCCCCACCCGTCCGGCAACGAATCGTCAAAAAGACCGAAGATCGGGCCGAAGGAGTAATCGCGGTGCTCGATGAGGCCTGGCTGCGGCGGCAGCTTGAAGGGGGACAGCCACAAGGGTTCGCGCAGGAAGGCCGGATCGTACTCGAAATACACCTGCGTGGCGGCCGGCCGCGGTCCGGTCTCCGCCAATTGGCCGACGACGCGTTCGTCTCCAGGCTGGTGCGTGAGACGCACCTCAAGCTTCTTCATATCCGGCCCCGTTTGCGCGTGGGTCGCTTCTCGCCAGCCTCCAACTCGGCCAGAGACGACGCCCGGGGTGCCTGGAAAAGGGCATCGAAGTCATCCAACCGGTTCAGGGCAAAGGCGAGGTCGAGCAGATTCTGGAGCGACACCATGCCCGACTCCTCGAAGCGCCGCAGCGATGCCAGGCTGACTCCGGACCGTTGAGCCAGCGTCACCTGCTTCCAGCCCCTGGCCAGCCGCAGCTCTTTGACTCGGGCCGCCAATGTCCTGCCGACCTGCTCGGGTGTCGCAAGTGAAAATCCGTCCATTGGCGCCGTCCTTTCCAGCCGTGACCACCGTTCAGTCGCTATTATAGTAGCTATAGAGGGCAGTTGCGAGTTGAAACGCTCATATGTTGGCACTTCCATGGAGGCGCAGGCGGGTGTAGACTCCTCCGGTCGAACGGAGGCACGCGTGAGAAAATCGGTCGTGGGGTTTCTCTGGATTCTGTGCTTGACTGGGTGCGCCTCCGCCCCTGCCGCTGCGCCGAAGGAGGCCGTGGTGAACGACGCCACCATCGACCACCTGATCGTGGGCATCGCGGACCTGGAGGAGGGGATCCGGCGGTTCGCGGAGCTGACCGGTGTGACGGCGGAGCGCGGTGGCCAGCATCCCGGGCGCGGGACCCACAACGCGCTCTTGAGCCTCGGGTCTCCCACCTATCTGGAGATCATCTCGCCGGTGGCAGGGCCTGCGCCGGGGATGGAGGCTCTCTCCGATCTGAAGGAGCTCACGCCGGTCGGGTGGGCGATCGGCACTCGGGAGCTCGACGCGACGAAGGCCCGCCTCGAAGCCGCGGGCTTCAAGGTCTCGGCACCGCGGGCGGGCTCGCGGGTGCGTCCCGACGGCCAGCGGCTGGAGTGGCGCACGGCGGGGATCGACATCCCCGGTGGACTGACGCCTTTCCTCATCGAATGGGGCGCGGGGACGGCCCAGCCCTCCACGACGTCGCCGAAAGGATGCACGCTGGAGTCGATGGAGATCGGCACGCCTCAGGCCGAGAGGCTGGGGAAGCTCGTGGAACAGCTTGGGCTCGGCGCGACCGTCCGCGAGGCCGCCGTCGAGGAGATGGCCCTCACGCTCGTCTGCCCCGCCGGTCGAATCAGTTTGCGGTGATAGGCTCCCTCCGGAAGGGGAAACCATGAACTGGATCTTCCTCGGCGCCCTCGGAGGCGCTCTTTCGGTGGTGCTGGGGGCGTTCGGGGCGCACGCGCTGGCGGCGCGGCTGGATGCGCGGGGCCTGGAGCTCTGGGAGACCGCGGCGCGGTATCTCATGTATGGCTCGATCGCCTTGGTCCTCGTCGGCCTCTACGGCCAGCCCGGGGCTCGGCGGATCGACGGCGCGGGTTGGTGCCTCCTCCTGGGGAGCCTGATCTTCAGTGGGACCGTGGCGGCTCTCGCGCTGGGCGGACCGCGCATCCTGGGGGCGATCACTCCCATCGGCGGCACGCTGATGATCGTCGGCTTCCTCCTCTTCGCCTGGGCTACCCTGCGCTGATACGATCGCCGCATGTCGAACGCGATCTTTTCCCTCGCTCCCCCGAGCAATGAGCCCGTCCGTTCCTATTCTCCCGGATCGGCCGAGAAGAAGTCCCTGAAGAAGCGCCTGGACGAGATGATGTCCGAGGAGATCGAGATCCCGGTCCTCATCGGCGGGCGCGAGGTGCGCACGGGCAGCATTGCGACGGCGGTCTGCCCCCACGACCACAAGCACGTCCTGGCCCGCTATCACCAGGCCGGCGCCGCCGAGGTCGAAGCCGCCGCGAAGGGCGCGAAGGAGGCCTGGCACGATTGGTCCGCGATGAGCTGGGAGGCGCGCGCGGCGGTCCTGCTCCGTGCCGCCGAGCTGCTGGCCGGGCCGTGGCGGGACACCCTCAACGGCGCCACGATGCTCAACCAGTCGAAGACCGTGTACCAGGCCGAGATCGACTCGGCCTGCGAGCAGATCGACTTCTGGCGCTTCAACCCCTACTTCATGCGGCACATCTACAAGGACCAGCCCTGGTCCTCGCCGGGCGTCTGGAACCGGGTGGAGTACCGCGCGCTGGAGGGCTTCGTGTTCGCGGTGTCGCCATTCAACTTCACGTCGATCGGTGGCAATCTGCCGACCTCTCCGGCCCTGATGGGCAACACCGTGCTGTGGAAGCCGGCCTCGACCGCGGTCTACTCGAACTACTACATCATGAAGCTGCTTCAGGCCGCGGGGCTGCCGGACGGCGTCATCAACTTTCTGCCCGGCAAGGCGAGCAAGGTGGGCGATCCGGTCCTGGCGCACGAGGACTTCGCGGGCATTCACTTCACGGGCTCGACGCCGGTCTTCCAGTCGATGTGGAAGACGATCGGCGAGAACATCCCCAGGTACAAGACCTACCCGCGCATCGTGGGGGAGACCGGCGGCAAGAACTTCGTGTTCGCCCATCCGTCCGCGGATGCGGAGGCCTACGTGACCGCGCTGGTCCGCGGCGCCTTCGAGTACCAAGGCCAGAAGTGCTCCGCGGGGTCGCGGGCCTATGTTCCCAGCAGCCTCTGGCCGCGGGTGCGGGAGATGCTCGCCGAGCAGATCAAGCAGGTGGACATGGGCTCGCCGCTCGACTTCCGCAACTTCATGGCCGCGGTGATCGACGAGCCTTCGTTCGACCGCATCATGGGCTTCATCGACCACGCGAAGAACAACAGCGAGTACGAGATCCTGACCGGCGGCAACGGCGACAAGTCCGAGGGCTATTTCATCGAGCCCACGGTCGTCGTGACCACGGACCCGAAGGCGCGGCTGATGACGCATGAGATCTTCGGGCCGGTGCTGACGCTCTACGTCTACGACGATCTGAGGCTCGAGGAGACCCTGGATCTCGTCGACAGCACGAGCCCGTACGCCTTGACCGGCGCGATCTTCGCCCAGGATCGGGGGACGATCGAGCACCTGTCGCGGCGGCTCAGCAACGCGGCCGGGAACTTCTACATCAACGACAAGCCGACCGGCGCGGTGGTCGGGCAGCAGCCCTTCGGAGGCGCGCGCGCCTCGGGCACGAACGACAAGGCGGGCTCGATGCTGAATCTGGTGCGCTGGGTTTCGCAGCGGGCGATGAAGGAGACTTTCGTGCCGCCGAAGGACTTCCGCTACCCGTTCATGGATGAGAAGTGAGCAGCTCGGCCAGGTGAAGCGCTCGCCGGCCCGTGGCCTGAAGGATCTGCTCCCGGCAACTGAAGCCGTCCGCGAGGAGGATGGCTTCGGGCGAGGCCTCGCGGATGGCAGGCAGCAGGACCCGCTCGGCGCAGGCCATGGAGACATCGTAGTGGCTGAAGCCGAATCCGCCCGCCATGCCGCAGCATCCTTCGAGGAAGCGGGCGTTGGCTCCGAGGAGGCGACGGTCGGCTTCCAGTCCCATGACCGCGTGGTGATGGCAGTGGGGTTGGACCAGGATCGGTGACTGCAGGGGAGGGGTTTCTCCCAGCAGCTCGGCAAGGGTGAGCATCCGGACCGCACCGCCCAACTCGTCCCGAAACACGGCCACGCAGCTCGGCTCCAATCCGATCATCGGGACTCCCTCCGGCAGGGCGTCCAGGATCTCCTGGCCCTGACGCCGAGCGAGGTCCAGCATTCCCACGTCATAAAGGGGACGGCCGCAACAGAGGCCGGATCGGGGGAGGGTCACGCGGAAGCCAGCGCTCTCCAAGACCCGTACTGCCGCGATCCCGATCTTTGGCTGGAAGTGATTCGTAAAGGTATCAGGCCAGAGGAGGACTTCAGGCCCTTTCTGGCCTTTATGGTGAGCGAACCAGGAGCGGAACGTCCGCGGCGCGAAGGCGGGGAGGGTCCGGCGCGGATCGATCCCGGCCAGCCGTCTGACGGCGTCGGTCTTCCCCAGGAGATTGGCGAGCCCGGGCGCCAGCGACGCGAGGCGCGACCAGCGGTGGATGAGCCCGACCGCATAGGCGTGATTGGGACGGCGCCGGCCCTGGTAGTAGCGATAGAGGAACTCGGCCTTGTAGGCGGCCATGTCCACGCCGGCCGGGCAATCGCTCTTGCAGCCCTTGCAGGAGAGGCAGAGGTCGAGCGCCTCGTGGACTTCCTTGCTGCGCCAGCCGTCCGTGATCACCTCGCCGCTCAGCATCTCGAAGAGCAGGCGGGCGCGCCCGCGGGTTGAATGCTTCTCCTCCCGCGTCACCTGCCAGCTCGGGCACATCACGCCACCGCTCTCCCTGCGGCAGCGGCCGACGCCCACGCAGTGGGAGAGGTCCGGTTCTATCAGCGGCGTCCGCATGCGGAGGTCGGCATCGAGAGGGAGAGGGTTCACGACCTTGCCGGGATTCATGCGGCCATCCGGGTCCCAGATCGTCTTGAAGTCCCGGAAGGCGCGGCAGAGCTCCTCGCCGAACATCCGGGGGAGAAGCTCGGCGCGGCCCTGGCCGTCCCCGTGCTCTCCGGAGAGCGAGCCGCCATGGCTCGCCACGAGGTCGGCCGCTTCTTCCAGGAAGGCGCGGTATCTTTTCACGCCGTCCGGGCTCGCCAGGTCGAAGTTGATGCGGGCGTGCAGGCAGCCCTCCCCGAAGTGGCCGTAGAGCGCCGCGCCGTATCCGAAGCGGCCGAGAAGCGCCTGGAACTCGCGCAGATAGGAGGACAGCCGGGCCGGCGGGACCGCCGCGTCCTCCCAACCCGGCCAGGCGTCGCCCAGCCTCGGATCGCGGGAAGTCGTACCCACCGCGGCCTCGCGCACCGACCAGACTGCAGCCTGACCTTTTAGGTCCTCGATCACCAGCGCTCCGGGCAGCCGCGCCGCCAAGCGCCGGGCCGTCTCCGCCGACTCGAATTCGGCCAGCAGCCAGGCGCCCCCGGGCGGAAGGCCAGCCAGTACCTCGCGGTAGGAGTGGCGGGTGAAATCGTTCTCGACGAGGAAGCGGTCCATCCCCTCCAGGCCGAGTGGACCGGCTTCCAGCAGCTCCATCACGTGATCGGCGGCGGCGAACACGTCCGGGTAGCCGAGGACGAGCAGCGTGCGGCTCCGAGGAACGGGCAACAGCCGGACGGTCGCCTCCAGGAACGTGACGCAGGTGCCTTCGGTGCCCGCGAGCGAGCGGGCCACGTGGAAGCCCCGCTCGGGGAGCAGCTCGTCCAGGTTGTACCCGGAGACGCGGCGCGGCATGGCAGGGAAGCGCTCGCGGATCAGATTCGCGCAGCGATCCCGCAGCCCGCGCAGGGCGCCGAAGATCTCCCCCCGCCGGCCTCCCGTGCGGATGAGGCGGTCGATCTCGTCCTCGGAGGTCGCGCCTACCCGCAGGCGCAAACCGCCATAGGTGAGGATGTCCAGCTCCTCGACGTTGTCGGAGGTCCGCCCGGTCGTGAGGGAGTGAGCGCCGCAGGAATTGTTGCCGATCATGCCCCCGAGAGTGCACCAAGCGTGGGTCGCCGGATCGGGTCCGAAGGTGAGGCCATGCCTGCCAGCCTCCCGGCGCAGGTCGTCGAGCACGACCCCCGGCTCGACGCGGGCGATGCGGCGCTCGGGATCGACCTCCAGGATCCGGTTCAGGTGGCGGGTGAAGTCGAGGACCACGGCCACGTTGCACGCCTGGCCCGCGAGGCTCGTGCCCGCGCCGCGGCCGAGCAAGGGAGCGCCGTGCCGGCGGCAGACCTCGACCGCCGCGAGCACATCGTCGGTGTCCCGGGGGAGCATGACGCCGATGGGCACCTGCCGGTAGTTCGAGGCATCCGTGGCGTAGAGCGCCCGGCTGCCGGCATCGAAGCGCACCTCGCCGCGAAGGGCTCGGCGGAGGTCGGTTTCGAGGGACATCGTGGGAGAGGGTATACAAAGGACCAAAAGGACTCAAAGGACCTAAAGGACAACAAGGCCCCCCGGTCCTTTAAGTCCTTTGAGTCCTTTACGTCCTTTAGGTCCTTGATTCCGGGCCACCTATAATCCCCCCTCATGAAGCCCAACACCCACCTTTCCATCGACCGCCGGCTGTGCGGCGAGCCGCTCGAGCTGGGTGAAGGAACCGCCCGCGTGGCGCTCTTCGCCCTTCCCGAGATGGCCGCGGATGACCGGGGCCTGGTCCATGGCGGCTTCGTTTTCGGCCTCGCCGACTACGCGGCCATGCTGGCGGTCAACCATCCCCACGTGGTGCTCGCGGGAGCGGAGGTCCGCTTCCTGATGCCGGTGGTCGTGGGGGAACAGCTCGTGGCCGAGGCCTGGGTTGAGGAAACGGATGGCCGCAAGAGCCGGGTGCGGGTCGAGGTGGTCCGGGATGGCGATACGGTGATGAGCGGGGACTTCCGCTGCGTCACGCTCGCCCGACACGTCCTTGGTGAGGAGGAGGGAGCATGAACGGAGGCGATCGGGTTGCCGCGGTGCTGCAAGCGCAGGGAGTGCCGTTCCTCTTCACCCTCTGCGGAGGGCACATCTCGCCCATCCTGGTCGGGGCCAAGCGCCTCGGCATCCGGGTGGTGGACGTCCGCCACGAGGTGGACGCCGTCTTCGCCGCGGACGCGGTCTTCCGCATGACCGGCGTGCCGGGAGTCGCGGCCGTGACCGCCGGCCCCGGCGTCACGAACACGATCACCGCGGTCAAGAACGCGCAGCTCGCGCAGTCGGCCGTGGTGGTGCTCGGCGGCGCTGCGGCCACGCTCCTCAAAGGCAAGGGCGCGCTCCAGGACATCGACCAGATGGCCCTGTTCGCGCCGCACGTGAAGTGGGCCAGCTCCGTGGCGCGCGTGCGGGACCTGGTCCCCGCGCTGGAGCGCGCCTTCCTCGAATCCCGCACGGGCGTGCCCGGACCGGTGTTCGTGGAGCTGCCGGTGGACCTCCTCTACGACCAGGAGGTGGTGCGCGGCTGGTACATGGCCGCGGGCAAGGGCGGCGGCCTCGCCGGCGCCGCGCTGCGGTTGTACTTGAACCGCCACCTCTCGCGCGTATTCGGCGAGGGGAGCCGGACGCCCAGGACCGCCCGGCCGCCGCGCTTCGCCTCGCCGGCTCCCTTGGGCAGGGGGCAGGTCCGCAAGGCCGCCGCGAAGCTGCGCAAGGCGAAGCGCCCGGTGCTCGTCCTCGGCAGCCAGGTGACGCTCGACACCCTCGGAGTCTCCGACCTGGCCAGGGCGATCGAGTCGATCGGTTTGCCCGTCTACCTGGCCGGCGGCGCGCGCGGTCTTCTTGGCGCGGGGAGCGCGCTGCAGCTCCGCCACAAGCGCAAGGAGGCGCTGCGGGAGGCGGACGTGGTCCTCCTCGCCGGCATCCCCAACGACTTCCGTCTCGACTACGGCCGCCACGTCAACCACAAGGCCTTCCTGATCTCCGTGAACCGGAGCGAGGAGGATCTGCGGCAGAACCGCAAGCCAGACCTCGCGGTACACGGCGATCCGGCGCTGCTGCTCAAGGGGATCGCGGCGGCCATCGGGGGCAGTCGAAAGGGCGACTGGCTGGAGTCGCTGCGCGCCAGAGACCAGGAGCGCGAAAAGGAAATCGACAAGCAGGCCGAAGCTTCCGACGCCGACCTCGTGAATCCCGTCCAACTCTTCCGGGAGCTGGAGAGGACGCTTGCCGAGGACAGCGTGCTCGTCGTGGACGGCGGCGACTTCGTGGCCACGGCCTCCTACATCCTGAGCCCGCGCCGGCCGCTCTCCTGGCTCGATCCGGGCGTCTTTGGGACCCTGGGAGTGGGAGGCGGCTTCGCCCTGGGCGCCAAGCTCTGCCGGCCGGACGCGGACGTCTGGATCCTCTACGGCGACGGCTCGGTCGCCTACAGCCTCGCGGAATTCGACACCTTCGCCCGCCACGGCATCCCGGTGATCGCGGTGGTCGGCAACGACGCCGGCTGGACGCAGATCGCCCGCGAGCAGGTGGAGATCCTCAAGGACGACGTGGGCACCGTGCTCGCCCGCACCGACTACCACAAGGTCGCCGAGGGCTACGGAGGCAAGGGCTTGCTCCTGAGCCGCGGCGAGGACATCCCGGCCGTCCTCGAAGAGGCGGTGCGCACCGCCCGGGCCGGCACGCCCGTGCTGATCAACGTCCATCTCGCAAAGACCGAGTTCCGCAAGGGCTCGATCTCGATGTAGAGGTGAGGCGTCTGAACACCTGAAATAGCCGGCCTCCTTCCGGCACAGAGTCAACGAGCAGGCTATCCCTGCTAGGATTCTCTTCAACCTCCTGGAGGAGAACATGACCGAGCGCGTCTTCCCTGACACCTGGAAGATCGTCGGCAGCACCAGCCTTCTGTTTCCGGTCCGATCGAGCATCCACCTGCCTCGGAATGGATCCCGCTTCGAATTCCGGATCCGCCGGGAAGGACAGCCCGAGGACAA
>DASUNJ010000473.1:0-2383 GCA_036277235.1 Thermoanaerobaculia bacterium
AGCCTCCTCGCGGTTGCCCGCGAGGCGGTAGGAGAGGTTGTAGACCATATCTTCGAACCGGGCGTAGACCTCGTTGAAAGCCTGATCGTCACCGTAGCGGTGGCGTTCGGCCAGCTCGAGGTCGACGTCGAGGTCACGGACAACTGCGGAAACCGTGGCTACCCCCACCGGGTCCTCCCAGGGTGCATACGCAGCACCCTTCTACCTACTATGACGGTTGTCCGGGCTTAAAAGTTCCCGAGGGGTAAAGTTTACACCCGGGGAGGGGGAAAGGACCAAAAGGACTCAAAGGACCTAAAGGACCCGGAATCCGGTCCGGAGTCCTTTGCGTCCTTTAAGTCCTTGACGTCCTTTTCTCAGCCCTACTTCGCCGTCTTCACCGCCGGCCCGGCTCCACCCTGCTCTTCGCCGTAGTACGCCAGCAGCCCCTTGACGACGGCTTCGGAGACCTTCTGGCGCCAGGCGCGGGTCTGGATCAGGCGGCGGTCCTGGTCGTTGGCGAGGTTGCAGACCTCCAGCAGCATCTTGGCAGGCACCGAGTTGTACCTGAGCACGGCGGGCACCCAGGCGCTCTTGTTGCGGATGATCTTGTCGCGCACCGGCTTGAACGGGTGCACCGGCAGCCCGTTCGCATGAAAAGCGGCGATCACTTCCTTGGCCAGCTCGCGGGAGAGGCCCTCGCTCTCCACCCTCTGCTGCCAGGGGAAGCTCACGTGCTGGTCCTCCTGCACCTCCTTGCGCGAGGTGTAGACCGCGCCGCTCTTGCCGTAGGTGCCGTCGCGCTCCTCCGCCGAGGGGATGTAGGCCATGGCGCCGCGCAGCGACGGGTGGAGCGAGTCCGCGTGGATCGAGATGAAGACCACCTTCTGCGGGTCCTTGCTCTCCTTGACCGTCTTCCTGTACACGCTGTTCGCCAGGTACCAGCGCAGGTTCGTGCCCACGCGGGCATCCTCGATCGGATAGGG
Source organism: Thermoanaerobaculia bacterium (assembly GCA_036277235.1). Taxonomy (GTDB): domain Bacteria; phylum Acidobacteriota; class Thermoanaerobaculia; order Multivoradales; family UBA5704; genus DATMER01. Next base: position 966 of record DASUNJ010000473.1, read on the forward strand.
CGGCGTGGTCAGCACCGAGTGGCGGCGGGAGAAGGGCAGCACGTCCGCCTCCTGGACCTTGAAGTCCGAGCCGTCGCGCGTGGTCACCGCCACCTTGGCCGCGGTCTGGGTCTCCAACAACCGCTTCACCCGCAGCGCGATGTCGTAGACGTAGGTGCTCTCCCAGACGCCGCCCATGGACGCGCCCGGGTCGTGGCCGCCGTGGCCCGCGTCGAGCACCACCGTGATCCCGGCCAGCCCCCGCACCTTGACCTGGTTGCTGAACTGGGCGCTGGCCCGCAGGCTCGCCTCGTACTCCAGCCTTTGCGGATGGCCCTCGGGCAGGAACTCGGGCTGCAGCACGTCGAACGGGATCTTGACGCGGTAGCCGATCGGGATGTCGGTCACGTCCACCACGCCGCTGCGCCCGGCGATCTCGGAAGCGAGCTGGTTCACGTCCTGGGCATGGACGCGGCCCGTGAACCGCACCACCACGCTGGAATACAGCGCCTCGCCCGGACGCAGGCGATAGACCGCGTACTCCCCGTCCCCATCCTTGCCGTAGGTCAGATGGTAGGGCTTCTCCGGGACCGGAAGCACCGCCTTGAACGCCGGCCGCAGCAGCTCGGACGGGATCACCACGGCCGTGCCGCGAGGCACGTCGTCGTCCATCAGCTCGTTGTACTCGCGGATGGCGCGGAAGTTCTCCCCCGTGCCCGTGTACCAGAGGGAGATCTGCCAGAGGCTCTCGCGCTGCATCGCGCCGATGCCGTGCGCCTCGTGCTTCCAGCCGTCCGCCTGGCCGCTGTCCTTGGGGAAAAGAGTCTTCACCAGCTTCAGATGCCACTCCTGCGAAAGCAGGTCGAAGGGGATGCGGTAGCGCATCCCGGCGATGAGGGTGGTGGAGCCACCCCCGTGGATACTGCCATTGGCCTCGAGGATCTGGGCGGAAAGGCGCGAGTCCCCGCACAGCCGGCGGGTGAAGGCCAGGAGACCCTCCCCCCTCTGGGGCACGGCTTCCAGGAAGATCCCGTCCTTCTCCGTGAGCGTGGCGACGAGGCCGCCGCCGAGGTCCATCCGGAGGGAGCGCGGAATCGTCAGCTTGGGATCGGGCGCCGCTCCAGCCAGTGGGACGATCGATAGAGCGGCGAGCAGAGCCAGCACCCAGACCTTCACGCCTCCGCCCCCCGGAAAGTCGGCGCCAGCCGGAAGCTCCCCTGGAGCTCGAAGGCCCGTGCCGCGCGGAAGACCGTGGCCTCCTCGAACGGCCGGCCCATGAGTTGGAGAGACAGCGGCAGGCCGCGGCCGTCCAGACCCGAAGGGACCGACACGGCGGGCAACCCGGTGAGAGAGGCCGGGGCGGTGAAGATGTCGGAAAGGTACATGGCGAGCGGATCGTCCATCTTCTCGCCGATGCCGAAAGCCGCGCCCGGAGCCGT
>DASUNJ010000474.1:0-6259 GCA_036277235.1 Thermoanaerobaculia bacterium
TGGATCTCGCTTAATGAGGTCCAGCTCGCGCTGAACCATCTCGTATCCGATAGTCTCCGCATAAGGGTCGGGCCATTTCTGCTCAAGTTTGCTGAGTACCTCCAGCAGTTTGCCCTCGGAGAACGGCCCTTCATCGATGGCGGGAAGGTCTGAGCTACTGCCCGATGGAGATCGTATGGCCGGCGAAGCCATCGATGACGGGCTAATCCAGAGCCGCGATGGCAGCTGGAGCGACAGGGTGCTCGCATAGGAATCCAGCATTGCCTTGTAGATCTCCTTGAAGGAAGACGCAAGGGCTGCCCGCGGACCGGCTCGTACCACGACTTGGTCATATTCGACGCTCGCTCCGACAGTGGGCTCGAACTCCGCTCGAAATTTGTTGGCTCCCCCGGTAGTCGGCGTGATTCGAGTGACACTCGCTTGATGGAACTCGACACTCTTGTTCATCTCGAGCAGTCGCTGAACAAGAAGTCGATGCAGTGGCGTCGCTTTCGGATTCATCATATTGGGAGAGCGCCCAACGATCGTTACCCGAGTGTCGCTACGAAGCTGCTTAGCAAGAGCGGTGTCGAGCGAGCTGATATTCGTCAAACGGCCGTACTGGTGCGCGAGATCGAGCGGACGCAATCGATTTTGAACGAGTTCGTTCTCCAAGTGGAGAACCTCTCTTTCAAGCAGCTCGTGCCCATCGAAGCCGAGGAGCTCGTGCAGGGCTTCTTGGCGAAAGTTATGGAACCGAGCGCGCAGCGTATCAATTAGGCCGCCATCCCCATCTCCAACGACGAGAATGTGCAGACGTTGATGGGGTTTGACAACAAAGCCGGAGTCTTGCCAATAGCTTGTCGTTTTGATCTCAGGGATATCCCTTTCCTCACCAAAACCGAGAGCCAGGATAATGACACTATAACGCCCCGTCGCGAGAAGCCCTTTTTCCTCCCAGGTTACGAGGTGTTCCGCCGATTCCCATTCATAGTTGCGAATCGCGAAGTCTTTAACTCCGCCGCGAAACAAAACAGGAGAGGCGGCTTCCAGCGACACCTGCCATTGCCTGTCGAGCTGTTCGACAACCTCAGCGGCAGAACCCGCCTTCCATGTCAGGATCGGCAGGTCGGCCGATGGATTCTCCCACCCCGGGTTCGGCCAGTCGTAAATATGGGGGTGAAGCCAGCGAGTTTGACCACTTCTGAGGAGCGGGAACGGAAGAGAGTATTGGTCAAACAAGTGGGTTTTGAATCCCGCGCGCTGCGCGGCCAGCGCTGCGGTTGTGCCGGCGATGCCGGCACCGATCACGGCAACGGACTTCCCCTCGACAGGAGAAAGGTTCGCACGTGCCTCTATGGCGGCGATAAGATTCAGGGCTCGAATCTGCTGCGCGAGGATCGTCACGCGGTGTTCCAGGCTGCCAAGCACATACAGATGAGGGCCAACGCCTTCGCCGCTCTCCAAGCGAGTGTCGAGCGGGACAGACCATGTGCGGAGAATCGTATCCAGCGCAGCGTCCTGCTCTTCTACTGTCATGAGTGAAGCTTATCGCATGAGTTGCCAAGGAAGGTAGGGTCTAGGGCGGGCGCGATGGCTGTAGGTCGAGGGAAGCTGTTCGGGAGGGAGGTTCCAGAGGATTCAAAAGAAGGAGGGCGTAAGCCCGGCGCAGAACCTCCAAACACCGCGAGAACCTCGGGTTAACCCGTGCGAGAGAGGTGTCAGCAGATTCTTGAGTTCGGGTACGGCGCTGGTCTCTCTCGACTTGGGGCTGCTGCTTTCCCAGCAGGGACGAACCGAGGAGCTGAAGCGGCTCGGCGAGTTGATCGGGAGGCCACGGCAGCCTCGTCCTCTTTCAGTGCGCCTGCGAGGAAGAACGGATCGACGCGGAGTTCTTTGGCAGGCTCGCGGCGCTTCTGTGGAGGAAAAGCCGGCCGGGAGCCGTTCGGAAGTGATGGGGGCGGGCGGAGGGAGGTGCCAGAGGATTTTTATGCGGGCTCCCGAGGAGACTTCGTCGGAGCTCAAAGGGATGAGTCAAGACGGCGGACCTGTTGTTTCTCCCACTCCTGCCGATGCTGGTCGGCCTCCGACTGCGAACGGAACTTGCGAACCCCGGGCTCGAACTTCCAGGGATGTAGCTCGAAGGCCAACTCGGTCAGCTCGCAGGCGATGCGAAGGTTCTCCGGATCGAGCCGTGGCAGGGGGCGGACCCCGGGCATGTCGTTTACCGATCGGTGGGCATCACTCGTCTCTCAGGCCAAAGGCCTCACGAATTCGTTCGGCATCGGCTCGGGCTTGCAGCCGAACCGTGTCCTTCTTCATACGATACAGCATTCGAGGGCTGGCGACCTGGACGACGAGTTCCCCCAACTTGATCTTGGCGCATCCAGCGGCAAGATCCTGAAGTCCATCGGAGCTTCGCCGAAGTCCATTGGCGGCTCGCTCAACGGATCGGCGGCTCGCCGATTCCCGTTGGCCGCTCTCCCATGCCCATTGGCGGCCGGCGATGAGCGATGGGCGCCCGCCAAAGCGCATCGGCGTCTCGCCTCAAGCCATTGACGCTCCTCCAATAGAGATTGGCGGCTCGCCGATTCCCGTAGCCACTCGCCAATGCTCATTGCCGGCTCCCCTCACGCCATCGGGGCTCCGCCAATGCCGATCGGCGACTCACCAATTCCCATTGCCGGTCGCCAATGCTCATCGGCGGCTCGCCTATCGCCGTCGGCGGCCGACCATGGCGATCGGCTGCGCTCCAATCTCCGTCGGCGTCTCGCCAATGTCCATCGGCGACGCTCCAAAATCCATTGGCGAGCGACAACGGGCGTTCGGACGACGCCAAACTCTTCCGGCGTGTCTCCAATCTCCATGGCCACGGCTCGAAATCCCATGGCCGGGCGCCGATGGCGTTTGGGAACGCGCCGATGGCTTTCGGCGAGGCGGCAGCGCGTTTCGCAGGCTCTCCGATGTCCATCGGCGACGCTCCGAAACGCATCGGCGCCCGGCAATGGATTCTACCGAGACGGAAATGCGTTTCGGGAAGCCGGCAAACCCGTTGCCGACCGCTCCAACGGACGTCCCCGGGGAAGGCGAAAGAGGTTTTCCGCGATGGCAAGACTCCTTCGGCAAGGCTCCGAAGGCCATGGCTGTCACGGCGATGGGCGAGGCGAGGGGGGTGGGGAGACCGGCCACGGCGGTTGGGGCCGCCCGAGACCTGACATTCGCTTTGTTTGCGCCCTATGGGTGGTCCGAAGTGGACGTTTCGGCAGGCTGAAGCGGGTTTCGGTGGAAGAAAGTGGGAAGAAATGGACAAAAGTGGAGGAAGGTTGCTAAGATCCAGCGTCAGACCGTTGTGCCTCGGGGGTGGGGGTCCCCAATATGTTCCGTGGAAGCTCGCCGGCAAAGATCGACGACAAGGGGAGACTGAAGATCCCTACCGACTTCCGTCGGTTGCTGGAGGAGCGCCATGGCCCCGACCTCTTCGTCACTTCCGTGCTGGGCGATTCCGCGCTGATCTACCCCCTGCCCGTCTGGGAGGAGTTCGAGGCGCGTCTCCAGTCGTTGCCGTCCACGGACCCCGTCAAGAAGCGCTACCTGGAGCGGGTCAACTACTTCGGGCAGCAGGTGCAGCTGGATGTGCAGGGCCGGATCCTCCTCCCCCAGATCCTGCGGGAGAGCGCCGGCATGAGCGGGGACGTGGTGGTGACCGGGCAGCTCGATCACCTGGTGGTGTGGAACCGCGAGCGTTTCCTGGCGCGGCTGAACGAGCAGCCGTTCACGGAGGATGACTACCGTGCTCTCAGCTCGCTCGGTATCTAGATACGCCGAGAGCCCGGTGGAGGAGGGGCACCCGAGCCGTTGGACGCGCAGCACCTGCCCGTGCTCGTCGAAGAGACTCTCGCGCTGCTGGAGCCCGGGCGCGGAGGGGTCTTCGTCGACGCCACCCTCGGTCTGGGCGGACACGCCGAAGCCATCCTGCGGGCGTCCGATTCGGTCCAGCTCGTCGGGATCGACCGCGATCCCCAGGCGCTCGAGCTGGCGGCGCGGCGACTTGCTCCCTTTGACCCCGGCGGAAACCGCGTGCGCTTCGTCAACGCCAACTTCCACCACCTGGATCAAGCCCTGGGCGGCATCGGGATCACCGGAGGTCTCTCGGGTGTCCTGGCCGACCTGGGCGTGTCGTCGATGCAGCTCGACACGCCGGAGCGGGGGTTCAGCTTCCGCTTCGACGCGCCGCTCGACATGCGCATGGGGCTCGCCGAACGGACGGCGGCCGACCTGGTAAACGAAGGATCGGAGGGCGAATTGGAAAAGATCATCCGCGACTATGGCGAGGAGAGGCAGGCGAGGCGTATCGCGCGGTCGATCGTGGACGCGCGGCGGGAGCAGCCCATCGAGACCACCGGCCAGCTCAAGCGCCTCATCGAGCGCGTCAAGGGGAGCCGTCCGCCCTGGCAGGAGGGAGGCCGGGGAGTCGATCCCGCCACGCTGGTCTTCCAGGCGCTGCGCATCGCCGTCAACGACGAGCTCGCCGGCCTGGAGGGGTTCATCCAGCAGGCGATCGATCTCCTGGAGGACGACGGCCGTATGGTGATCATCTCCTACCACAGCCTGGAGGACCGGATCGTCAAGAACGCCTTGCGCGACCGCGCCCGCGGCGAGATCGACCAGGTGACCGGCAGGCCCCATGCCGAGACGCAGCTCATCGAGGCGCTGACCCGCAAGCCGGTCCGGCCGAGCGAGGAAGAGGTCGCGCGCAATCCCCGCTCCCGCTCCGCGCGGCTGCGCGCCGCGAGGAGGATCTGATCTCTTGAGGAACGCGTACGCCCTCCGGCGGCCGGTGGTGAACACCTACCTGGTCCGCGAGCGCGACCGGCGCCGCTATCGCGAGCTGGCGCTCGTGATGCTGGTCGTGTTGTCGCTCGGCGGAGGGGTCTTCGCGTACATCTGGATCCACCTGCAGGTGTTGAGCACGGGCTACCGCATCGACGAGCTGGAGCGCGAGCTGCTCGATCTGAACCGCAAGGAGCGGCAGCTCCGCCTGGAGGCTGCCTACCTGGCGAGCCCGTCGCAGGTCGAGCGCCGCGCCACCCAGGAGCTGGGCATGCAGCCGCCCGCGCTGGAGCAGGTGGTGTTCTGGGAGGAGCTGCCGTGAAGCTCCGCACGCTAGAGATACCGCGCCTGAGGATCGCCGGCCTGATCGGCGCGCTGTGGATCGCGGCCATCGCCGGGCGGCTGTACTACCTCCAGGTGAAGCAGCACGAGCATTACGTGACGAAGGCCGCCCGGCAGCAGCAGCGGGTGATCAAGCTCGATCCGCCGCGCGGGACCATCTACGACGCCCGCGGCCGGGAGCTGGCGGTGTCGGTCCAGGTGGATTCGGCCTGGGCGGTGCCGTCCGAGGTGCGTGATCCGCTGGCGACGGCAACGGCGCTCGCGCAGGCCGTCCCCGGGCTCGACGCGAAGAAGCTCGCCCGCGAGCTGGTGCGCGACCGCGAGTTCATCTGGGTGGCGCGCAAGCTCGATCCGCCGGTCGCCGAAGCGGTGCGGGCGTTGAAGCTGCCGGGCATTCACTTCCTGCCCGAGGCCAAGCGCTATTACCCGATGCGCGAGCTGGCCGCCCAGGTGCTCGGCTACGTGGGCACGGACAACAACGGTCTGGCCGGGCTCGAGCTGTTGTACGACGAGAAGGTCGCGGGCAAGCCGGGGCTGCGCACGGTGCTGCGCGACGCGAGCGGCGCGATGGTGGTGGCGCCGGGGCTGTCGTTCGCCGAGGCCGAGCCGGGACAGGACCTGCACCTGACGCTCGACGCGGCCATCCAGCACATCGTGGAGCGCGAGCTGCAGCGGGCGGTGGAGGAGCGCGGGGCGAGCCGCGGCATGGCGGTGTTCCTCGATCCGCGGACGGGCGGCGTGCTGGCCATGGCGTCCTATCCCTCGTTCGATCCGAACGAGTTCGGCCGCTATTCGTCGGCGCGCTGGCGCAACCGCACGATCATGGACGTCTACGAGCCGGGCTCGACGTTCAAGATCATCACGGGCGCCGCGGCGCTCGGCTCGGGGATGGTGCGGGCAGCCGACGAGTTTGACTGCGAGATGGGCGCCATCGTCGTTTACGGCAAGCGCATCCGTGATCACAAGCCGTTCGGCCGGTTGACCTTCGCCGAGGTGCTCGCCAAGTCTTCGAACGTGGGAGTCATCAAGGCGGCGCTCCTCCTGGGTGACGAGCGGCTCTACAAGACGGTCCGCGGCTTCGGCTTCGGCAAGCCCACGGGGATCGACC
>DASUNJ010000475.1:0-2675 GCA_036277235.1 Thermoanaerobaculia bacterium
TTGTCATTTTTAAAGACTTGCGGTCTCTCGGGACGCACTTTCCCTGTCAACCAGTCCTGTCACGCAGCTCGTCGGCTCGAAGAGTCAGTCCTGGAACAGGTCGGAAAGGGACAGGGAGAAGCCGGGGAGGATCTCTTCGTCGCGGAGGGTGTCGCCGATCCTGAGCGTCTCGGGCTGAGCGCCGGAGCGATGGATCTGGACGGTCTTGCGCCGGAGGCTGACAACCCAGACCCGATCGACGCCGACGGACAGGTACTCCTCGACCTTCTCGGCCACCTCGCCAGGACGATCGTCCGAAGAGGAGATCTCGACGACCAGTTCCGGAGCGACATCCAGAAACGTCGACGGCCCGCAACCGGCGTATCGCTCATGGGAGATGAAGAGAACGTCGGCGCCGCGCACCGTGTCCGGGTCGTGGCGGGTGTAGAGGCCGGCCTCACCTCCCAAGACGCGCCCCCGCCCTCCTTCCGCATACGAGACGAGCTTGGCGCCCAGACTCATCACAAGCTGTGCATGACTGCGCCCTGCCATGGGCATCGGCACCGGTCTCCCGTTCACGAGCTCGCCGTGGAAATCCCGCCAACGGGCGATCTCCTCGCCCGTAATCAACCGCTCTTCTTTCTTCGGAAGGATGGCCATCTCGAATCCCTCTCGGATCAGCTTACCACAACTTGTCGCGCCTGAACGCGACGAGCCCGGCGTCGCCGGGGCCGGGCTCGTCGCGGCTCGCTTGGAAGGGACCGGAGCCCTACGTGTACGCTTCGAGCTCGGTCCAGGTGTCCTCTTCGATCACCTTCTTGACGTCGATCATGAAGCGGTCGGCGTCGGCGCCGTCCACCAGGCGGTGGTCGTAGGTGATGGCGAAGTAGGACATGGTCTTGATGACGATCGAGTCGTTGCCGTCTTCGTCCTCGACGACGATCGGCCGCTTCTCGATGGTGCCGACGCCCAGGATGGCGACTTGCGGCTGGTTGATGACCGGCGTGCCGAAGAGGCTGCCGAAGACGCCGGGGTTGGTGACCGTGAACGTGCCTCCCTGCGTCTCGTCCGGCTTGAGCTTCTTGTTGCGCGCGCGGTCGGCGAGGTCGTTGGCGGTCTTGGCGAGGCCCACCAGGCTCAACTGGTCGGCGTTGCGGATCACCGGCACGATCAGGCCGCGGCCCGGCAGGTCGACGGCCATGCCGATGTGGATGTCCTTCTTGTAGACGATGTTCGTGCCGTCGATGCTGGCGTTGACCGACTTGTGCGCCTTGAGCGCCGTGGCCACCGCCTTGAAGATGAAGGGCATGTAGGTGAGCTTGGTGCCTTCCTTCTTGAAGAAGCCGTCCTTGGCGCGGGCACGGGCGCGGGCCACCTTCGAGAAGTCGAAGTGGAAGGCCGTGGTGACGTGCGCCGAGGTGGCCTTCGAGTAGACCATGTGCGCCGCCGTGATCTGCCGGATCTTGGACATCGGCTCGATCTCGACGTTGTCGCCCTCGTGGTAAGCGGCCACGGAGAACCCGGCCGGGAGCGGACGCTGTGCCGGCGCCGGAGCCGAAGGAGCGGGGGCGGGAGCCGCTGCGGGCGCCGGCTTGGCGGCCGGAGCCGGAGCGGCGGCCGGAGCAGGCGCGGGAGCCGGGGCAGCCGGAGCGGCCTTGCGCTGCTCCAGGTGCTTCATGATGTCGTCCTTGGTCACGCGGCCATGGGCGCCGGTGCCCTGGACTTCTTCCAGGTTGACCCCTTCCTTCGCGGCGATGTTGCGCACCAGCGGGCTGGAGAATTTCTTCAGACGGTCTTCTTCCGTGCCTTCCGCGGCCTCACCTTCAGCGGGCTTTTCAGGCGCCGGCTGCGGCTCGGGCGACGCCACCTTGGGCTCGCCCTCCGGTCCGGTATCCCCGGCGTCCCCGCGCGCGGTCTCCTCCTGCTTGATCTGTTCGGTGTCCTTGCCGGCGGCCTCCGCATCGGCCGCGGCCTTGGGGGGCTCGGGGGCGGCGGCGTCAGGAGGCGGCGGCGGGGGCTCGGCCTCTCTCGATGCCGCCTCGCCCGGCTGCTCTCCGGCTTCGCCGATGACGGCGACCACCTGGTTGACGGGGACGGTCTCCCCTTCCTGGTTGCGAATTTCCAGCAGCACGCCCGAGGCGGGGCTGGGGATCTCCGCATCGACCTTGTCGGTCGAGATCTCGAACAGCGGCTTGTCCCGCTCGACCTGGTCACCGACCTTGACGAGCCACTTGGTGATGGTTCCCTCGGCGATCGACTCCCCCATCTGGGGCATCACGACATCCGTAGCCATAGTCTCTCCCGTCTCTCCGTCTCGTCAGTAGCTCGCAAGCTCGCGCACCTTCGCGACGAGCTTGTCCACATTCGGCAGATAGGCATCTTCAAGCGTCGGGCTGTAAGGGATCGGCGTGTCCGGGCAGCAGAGCCGGACGACCGGCGAGTCCAGCCATTCGAAGGCGTGCTCGGAGATCCGCGCGGCCACCTCCCCGGCCACCGAGCCGGACCTCTGTTCCTCGGTAAGGACGATCGCCCGGCTGGTCTTGCGGACCGTGGCGAGGATCGCCTCGTCGTCGAGAGGCTTGATCGTGCGCAGGTCGAGGACTTCGAGGTCGATGCCGTCGCCTTCGAGGCGCCCGGCGGCCTCCAGGGCCACGTGCAGCATAGCACCGTAGGTGATCACGGACAGATCGCGCCCG
>DASUNJ010000476.1:0-5478 GCA_036277235.1 Thermoanaerobaculia bacterium
AACTTCTCCCGGGGGATACCCAATTCGGGGAAGACCTGCTGCACGGCCGAGAGGATGGCGTAGTCCCCGCAGCCGGGGCACCAGCGCACTTCCTGGTCGCTCTGGAAGTCCTTCTTGGTGAGGGTCGGCGTCTCAGTGGACATGGGCATTCAGCTCCAGAATCTCTTGAATCTTTTGGAAGATCTCCTGCCGGGTGAACGGCTTTCCCTGGACCTTGGGATAGGAGATGACGTCCTTGAGGTAGCGCGCCCGGAGGAGCAGCGCGAGCTGTCCGAGGTTCATCTCGGGCACGAGCACCTTGTCGAAGCGCGACAGCAGCTCGCCGAGGTTGGGCGGGAACGGGTTCAGATGGCGCAGGTGGGCGCGGCTGGCCCGCAGGCCCAGCTTGCGCGCGCTGTTGACCGCGCCGGTGATGGCGCCCGCGGTCGAGCCCCAGCCGAGGACCAGCAGCTCGCCGCTCTCGTCGCCATGGACCTGGATCGGCGGGATGTCGTTGGCGATCCGGGCCACCTTGTCGGCCCGCATGTGGACCATCCTCTCGTGGTTCATCGGATCGTAGGAGACGTTGCCGGTGACTTCTTCCTTCTCGATGCCGCCGATCCGGTGCTCCAGGCCCGGCGTGCCGGGGATGGCCCAGGGACGGGCGAGCGTATCGGGGTCGCGCTGGTAGGCCTTGAAGCCCTCGGGGTCCGTGCGGAACGCGATCTGCAGGTCGGGGAGGTTCCCCACCTGCGGCAGCCTCCAGGGCTCGGAGCCCGTGGCAATGTAGCCGTCGGAGAGGACCACGACCGGCGTCATGTACTTGGTGGCGATCCGCACCGCCTCGATGGCGATGTCGAAGCAGTCCTTCGGCGAGGAGGCCGCGATGATCGGCAGAGGCGACTCGCCGTTGCGGCCGAACATGACCTGGAGGAGGTCCGCCTGCTCGGTCTTGGTGGGCAGCCCGGTCGAGGGGCCGCCGCGCTGGATGTTGCAGACGATCAGCGGCAGCTCGGTCATCACCGCCAGGTTCATGGCCTCGGACTTGAGGGCGATGCCCGGGCCCGAAGAGGCGGTCACGCCCAGGGCGCCGCCGAAGGAGGCGCCGATCGCCGCGCAGACCGCCGCGATCTCGTCCTCGGCCTGGAAGGTGACCACGCCGTAGTTCTTGAAATGCGACAGCTCGTGGAGCACGTCCGAGGCCGGGGTGATCGGGTAGGCGCCGAGATAGAGCGGCAGGCCGCTCTGCCGGCTGGCCGCGATCAGGCCGATGGCCAGGGCGGTGTTGCCCGTGATGTTGCGGTAGAGGCCAGGCTCCAGGTCCGCGGCCGGCACCTCGTAGCGCGTGTGGAACACTTCGGTGATGTCGCAGTAGTTCCAGCCCGCCTTGAGCACCTTGACGTTGGCCTCGGCGATCTTCGGCTTCTTGGCGAACTGCTGGTTGAGCCAGGCGATGGTGTTGTCCAGCGGCCGGCTGAACAGCCAGTAGCACATGCCGAGGGCGAACATGTTCTTGCAGCGGTCCATCGACTTGTTGTCGAGCCCGCTCCCCTCCAGGGTGCGGCGGTTCATGGTCGTCAGGGCGACCTGGAAGACCCGGAAGCCGCCGAGGCTGCCGTCCTCCAGGGGGTTCACGGTGTAGCCAGCGCGGGCGAAGTTGCGCTCGTTGAACTCGTCGGTGTTGACGATGACGACCCCGTTGGGCTTGAGGTCCTTGATTTCTTTCTTGAGCGCCGCCGGGTTCATGGCCACCAGCACGTCGGGCGCGTCGCCCGGGGTGTGGATGTCGTAATCGGCGATGCGGACCTGGAACGCGGAGACGCCGGGCAGGGTGCCGGCGGGCGCGCGGATCTCGGCCGGGAAGTCGGGCAGGGTCGACAGGTCGTTGCCGATCATCGCCGAGGTGTTCGTGAACTGGGTACCCGTCATCTGCATGCCGTCGCCCGAGTCGCCGGCGAAGCGGATGACCACCTCGTCGAGCTTCTCGTGGGCGACGTCACGCGTCTCTTTTTCTGCGACCGTCGTGCTCATGATCCTCTCTTCCGGGGAAGGGGAAACGATCCCCCATACGGGGGAACAGGAAAAAACCGGCCCGCATTGCGGAGAATCGGCCGGAATCGCGGCGCGATCTTAGCAGAGAGACGCTTACCCACGTGGCATGGCTACTGGGGCGCCACGATCTCCAGCTCCACGCTGCCCTGGACGGAGTGGCCCGGCACCTCGACGGTCACCGTCACCGCGCCGCGGTAGTCAGTGGTGCCCGGCCGGAAGACCGCCGTCGCCACGCTCTGCCCGTTCACCAGGGTGACGACCGTCACGTTCTGGAAGAAGGTTGAGGGGAGCGCCACGTCGGTCGGTCCCGCCGTTCCGACGGCCCTGAAGACCACCGGAGAATTCGGCGTGACCGTGCCTATGTTGCGCGTCAGGGTCGCGGTCAGGGCCACCTGGTCGGTCGCGCTGGCCGCGACCGTGAACTTGTCCGCGGCGAGCGAGATGAAATTCGGCAACGCCCGGTCGAAGCTCACCGGCACCTCCCGGGTCACTCCGTTGACCGTGGCCCGGACGCGGCCCGAGGTGATCTGCGAGGGGCTGCGCAGCTCGACGGTGGCGGTGTTGCCCGCGTCGGCCGGGACGGAGGCCGTCGTGTCGGTCCCCGGGGCGAACGTGCCGACCGTGGTGGTGAAGCTCACGTTCCGGCTGGCGGAAGGGATCGAGTCCGAGATCGTCACCGTGAACGGGGTGAGCGTGGCGCCGTCCGCCGGGAGAGCGTGCAATGGGAAGCCCGTGAACTCGATGACGTCGTCCGGCTGCACCGGAACGAACGCGACCGTCAGCGTGGTGGAGAGACCGGGGACCCCCTTGACCTGGGCGGTCACGACCGCGGTCTCTACCTTTTGCGAGCTCTGGAGCTCGATGAAAGCCTCGCCCGACGCGTCCGCCGGCACCTCCCAGGTCGTCTGCACGGCCGTGCCGCCCACCATCGTCCCGGCCGAGGTCGTGAAGACCACGGTGCGCCGGTCGGCGTCGGCCTTGGGCGAGATCTTCGCCACCAGACCGACGCGCGAGAACCCGTCGGCCGGCAGGGTATTGGTCCCGCCCCTGACCTGCAGCGAGAGCTGAGTTTCCACGAGGCCGGGCGTCAGAACGTAGTCGTCCTTGTCGTAGCAGGCGGTGCCGGCAAGGAGGGCAAGGAAGAGGACGGCGAGGGCCGCGACGGAGCTCCGGATCTTCTGCTTCTGGGACATGGGGCCTCTCAGATGATGATGTGTACGGTGACGATGTCCCGCATCCGGCAGGCGGGGTCGCAGATGTTCTGAACGATCTCGAAGACGTCCACCACGGCCCCGGGTGCCTGGATGAAGGTGACGTCGTCGAAGAAGTTCTGCGGGGCGGCCGGAACGTCCCTGACGAACTGGATGCTCTTGAAGGGTCCCTGCGGGGTTGAGAACCAGACGTTGTGGCTCGGGTCGAGGTTGTAGACGATCTGCACGTTCTCGGCGGCGCCCGTGTTGGTGCGCAAGCTCTGTGTGAGGCGGACGGTCTCGGGTGGATTGAGCCTGATTCCGCCCGGATTCGCGGCCAGCCTGCCGACGATGATGACAGCCATGGTGCCCCTCGCTTTCTATTGCGCGCCGTAGAAAGTGGAACCGATGCCCTTGAACGTCTTGGCGACGTTCCAGTCGAACGACACCGAGACATAGGGGGTCACCCCCGTGGTCACGTCGTCGACCAAGGGGCTCGGGTCGCGTTTTTTGAAGACCAGCGCCCCGAAGCCGAGGCGGATGGATTCGGTCATCCGGAGCCCCGCGCCGACCACCAGGGACTGGCTCCCGGAGAAGTCCTGGCGGGTCATCTCGTCGTCGGCGATCTTGTCCAGGGTGAGGCCCACGGTGAGCGCGAAGCGCCGCCCGAACCCGCCGCGCTGGCTCAGGGGGGCGTTCTTGTTGACCGGCCGGAAATAGATGTTGGTCCCGACGTAGGGCACGGCCTCCGAGATGTCCGGCATGTAGACGAACCCGAGGTCGGCGCTGATGTAATAGTTCTGGAAGGTGTTGCCGTTGCCCGTCGTGGTGGCGTCGACCGTCACTTCCCGGAGCACCTGCTCCTCGTACTTCCAGGCCAGGTCCTGGATCGCCTTCTGCCGGCCGCTCAGACTGTCGCGGATGTTGCCGGTCTCGCTCTGCAGGATGTCCGCTCCCTGGCGGGCCAGCTCGACGGCGCCTGACGGCTCTATCAGGGCACGCAGGGCCTGGAGCTGCCCGTCCGCGAGACCGGCGACCACCGACGCGTTCGGAGACGAAGGACCGATGAGGTCTTCGAGCCAGGACTTCAGGGCCGTGAGCCGGTTCAGGGTGTCCTGGTAATTGCTCGCGAACCCGTCCACGGTGGACGGCGACCAGGTCGTCACGAGATCGCCGGCCTTGCTCGTTCCCTGCGGCGCCACGCCCGCGGCAAGGGCCGTGACCTGGCCGGCGTCCATCGTGATCAGCGCGAGGGCCTGGCTGTTCGTCCCTTGCAGCAGGTTCGCGATTGCAGGCTCGGTCGCGGCGCGCTGTTGAAGGGAGGCGAGCAGACTGTCGAGCGCCGCGTTGGAGCGGACGGCTTCGAGGTTTTGCCGCAGGTCGTCCTGCAGGCCGCCGATCCCTCCCAGGGAGATGTCGCGGAAGCGCTGCTGGTTCATCACGGCCTGGAAGCTCTGCAGGAAATCCTCGCGCACCACGTCGTCGCCGGTGCAGGGATCGAAGAGCGTGCCGGGCGCGATGACGTCTCCCTCGCCGACCACCTGCTTCAGGGCCTTGATCAGGTTCAGGCGCAGCGCCTTCCTCTGCTCCGGCGTCAGGTTGCCCGACTGGACCTGCTTCATGCCCTCGTCGAGAACCGGCTCGGCCTTCGCCCGGAAGGCATTCGCCTGCTCGGCCGTCGTATCGACCTTGAAGTCGAAGCGGAAGGCGTAGTAGCGCAGGGCGTCCAGCGGCTGCATCGTCACCCGGAACGTCGTCGTCGCTCCGGTGTCCACGAGGCCGATTTTCTCCCAGGAGGCGGGTGGGACCGGCTCCCAGGGTACGCCCGGGGCAGCCTCCGTCGCCCTGCTTCCCCGGGTGTCACACTGCTCCTCAAGGCTCCCGGCTGGAGGCGCGACGACCGGCGCGTCGATCTTCTTCTTCGATTGGGCGTACTGGACCCCGATCTTGGTGACACCCTCCGGCGCGGTGCCGACGATCTGGAAAGGCACGTCGAAGGGGAGGACCTGCCGGAAGCTCCTTGCGCCCAGGTCGGCCGTCACCTCCGGAAAGCCGGGGTCGATCGCGGTGGTGGTCGTGGTCGTGGTTTGGCCGGACGCGCTTCCCGGCAGGGCCGCGATCGAGGCCGAAAGGATGCCAAGACAGACGAAAGGACAAAGGATTCTGGGCAAGGCTCCCCTCCAGGATGCCGATCCGGCCAAGTTTTTCGGAACAATTTCGACTCTAGCACACGCACAGGCCAGCTGTGACGGCGGCA
>DASUNJ010000477.1:0-7507 GCA_036277235.1 Thermoanaerobaculia bacterium
GACCGCGAGGCCGCCATGGCCGCGGGGGGAGCCGTCCACCGCGCCCTGGAGACCTGGGACCTCTTCGCCGCGCCCGAGGGGGAGGCGCGCCGTCAACGCGATCTACTGCCCGCCTACCTCGCCCGGCTCGCCGAGGGGGACGTGCTCGACCGCGCCCTTCCCCTGGCGCAGGGCCTCCTGGACCGTTTCGCCGCAAGCGGGCTGCTGGTCCGTCTACGCGGGTTGCGCGAGCACGTCCTGGCCCGCGAGCTGCCGGTGCTGCTCCCCCCCTCCGGGAACGGCCATGGCGCGGTAGGCGTGGTCTCGGGAACGATCGACCTCCTCTACCGCGATCCCACGTCCGGCCGGCTGGTCGTGGCCGACTACAAGACCGACGATCCGGAAACCCTGGAAGCCCGGGTTGCCGTCTACGCCCCCCAGGGCGCCACCTACGTGCGGGCGCTCGAGGAGGCGCTGGGCCTGGAGGAGCCGCCGCGCTTCGAGCTGTGGTTTCTGCAGGCAGACCGGGTGGTGGCGGTCAACTAGTCGATCCGCACCGCCCGCCAGCGCTCCCGGGCGAGGTCCTCGACCAGGATGGCCACCCCGGATGAGGCCGGGCAGGCCGTGGCGAGCGTGTGGCTCCATCCCTTGTCGGGCGCGTCGATGCCGGGAGCGGTTTCGTGTAGGACTGCTCCCTCACAGGCGAGCGAGATGCGGACGGGACCGGGGGTGACCGGATCGGGGGAGGAGAAGGGGGCGATCGTCAGCTTCAGCCCTCCCGCCACGGGCTCCACCGTCAGCGGCAGGCTCTCCGGCAGGCGCTCGCCCGCGAGCAGGAGGCGCAGGCGCGCGTCCGCCAGCCCCTCGGGAGTGGACGACCTCACCAGGCGGCGGGAGCGCAGCAGGGTGCCGTTGCGCAGCCGCACCTCCACCGGGCGGAGCTGGCCGTCCATGGGCATCTGGGTTTGATAGTAGAGGTGCCAGCGCTCGCCGAGCTTCTCCAGGGCGGAGGGGAGGAGAGCCTCCTGGGCGACCAGGGTGCCGGCGGTCGCGTCGGTGAGCGCGCGCAGGGGAGAGAGATTGGGCTGCACCAGCGCGCGGAGCGCCCCCTCCCAGTTCAGGTTGGAGTCTCTTGGACGGTTGGGGGGCATGACGGGCGGCACGGAATTGTTGGTGCCTCCCCAGTTGCCGGTGTTGGCGTGGAACCGGTCCACGTCGCTGGACCCCCGGTGCTCCTCGCCCGGTCCCTCCTTGCGCAGGGGAAGGGCGGCGGTCACCCAGCCGTAGGCGGCGAGCAGGCGCGCCGCGTCATGGATCACCGCGGCCCGCTCGCCCGCGGCCGGATCGGCGGTGCCTGTCTCGAAAACCTTGCTCTCCTGGGGAGTGACGGCGAAGCCGTCGGCCACCAGGAAGAGGAGGCGCGGTCCCGGATCGCGCTTGCCGGCCAGATGGACGAGGAGCCGGTCGAGCTGACGCCGGAGGGTGGAGGTGTCTGGTCGCGAGGACACCCCTGACTGTTCCCGCGGACGGGTGGAGGCCCGGTCGCGCTCCACTCGCGCCTTCCCCGCGAGGTCGGCGAGCACCTGTTCCAGGCGCCGGGTCTCCCGCGTGGCCGCGGTTTCGATCTCCGGCTCGGGACCCGCGACGACCACCTCCACGCTGCCGAGCTGGGCGAGCCGGGACGCCTGCTGAGCGAGCGCCAGAGTCGCCACGAAGACGGTCTCGGGCTCCGACAAGGCCTCGTCGATCCATACCACCGCGTTCCAGGGTGCGACGTCGAACCCCTCTTTCCTCAAGGCGGTACGGGTGGTCGGGTCGTCGACGGAGCCCGCCTTGATGACCGGCCGGGCCAGGCCGTCCTCGATCACCAGAAGGTCGTCCTCGTCGGGGGGAAACGGGTGCAGCAGGGTCAGCTCCGGCGCCTCGAAGACCAGCTCGACCTCGCGGACGAAGAGCTCGTCCTCAAAAACCTGGGCGGCTACCATGCTGACCAGGCAGGCCGCGAGCAGGGGCAGGGCAAGGGCGCTCTTTCGCAGCATCTCGAGCCTGGGATCGCAAGGGACGTGCCGGGGAGAAAAGACCTAAAGGACCAAAAGGACCAAAAGGACCTAAAGGACTCAAAGGACAAGGACCCTCCTCCGGTGTCCTTTAGGTCCTTTAAGTCCTTTTGGTCCTTTCCTACTGCTCCGCCTTCACCACCGCCCCAGAACCCGTGCTCCGGGGATCGGAAGCCGCCTCCATCATCCCATCGGCCCTGACCCGGATGGCGTGGATCTTGGCCGTCTGGGTGATGCTGTCGGCGATGAAGACGTCGTGGCCGCGGCGCTCGAGCTCGGCCCGGGTCTCGGGGGAGAGGGCGTCCGCCTCCACCTCCATGCGGTCGGGGAGCCACTGGTGGTGCAGGCGCGGACGGTCGAGCGCGGTCTGGAGGGAGTCTCCGTCCGCGATCAGGTTGAGAAGCACCTGGATGGTGTTGGTAGGGATGCGCGAGCCGCCGCGCCCGCCGATGGCCACGAGCTCCTCCCCCTTCCAGGCGATCGTGGGGGTCATGGCGGAGAGCATCTTCTTGCCCGGCGCCACCACGTTCGCCTCGCCCTGGATCAGCCCGAAGAGGTTCGGGCGCCCCGGGGCCGTGGTGAAGTCGTCCATCTCGTTGTTGAGGAAGCCGATCTCGGGCACGAAGACCGCGCAGCCGAAGAGGTCGTTCAGGGTGGTGGTCAGGGCCACGACGTTGCCCTCGCCGTCCACCACGGAGAGATGGGTGGTCTCGGTCCCCCGCTCGGGCGGAGCCTCATTTCCCGGCCAGGGCTTCACCTCGGTCGACGGCGTGGCGCGGCGGGGGGCGATGCCGGCCGTCCGCTGCTCCAGCCAGACCGGATCGAGGAGCTGCGCCGCGGTGGCCCTCGTGGCCGCGGGATCGCCCAGGAGGAAACGGTCGGCGAAGACCCTCCGGAACGTCTCGGTGATGAAGTGGGCGCGGTCGGCGCCGAAGCGCGGCATCTTGGCCCACTCCAGCCGCTCCAGGATGCCCAGGGACTCGCCCAGCAGGATGCCTCCCGAGGAGGGGAGGGACATGGAGGCAAACTTCCAGCCGAAGGCCTCGAAGACCACCGGCTCGCGCCAGACGGGCTGGTACGCGGCCAGGTCGGCGGCGGTCAGCACGCCGCCATGCCGGCGCGAGGCAGCCTCGATGGCAGCGGCCACGGGTCCGGCCGTGACGGCACCGGGTCCGCGCTCGGCGTAAGCGGCCAGGGTCGCCGCCAGGGCAGGCAGGCGGACGACGCTGCCCGCTGCCAAGGGCTGGCCGCCGGGGAGCCAGACCTTGGCGGACTCCGGGAAACGTGCCAGGCGATTGCGGTACGACTCTCTGGACAGAACCTCGTTCAGGTGGCGGTCGACCCGGAAGCCGTCCGCCGCGAGCTTGCGGGCTGGCTCCACGACCTTTTTCCAAGGGAGCCGGCCGAGTTTGCGATGGAGCTCGTAGAGCCCTGCCGGGGAGCCCGGCACGCCGGCGGCCAGGGGGCCCACCCGCGACGCGTCTTCGATCGGCTCGCCCTTGGCGTCCAGGTACATGTCCCGCGTCGCCGCGGCGGGGGCGACCTCGCGGAAGTCCAGCGTGGACAGCTTGTCCCCGCGCTTGATCACGGCGAAACCGCCGCCGCCGAGGTTCCCGGCCTCGGGGTAGACCACCGCCAGGGCGAGAGCGGTGGCCACGGCCGCATCGGCCGCGTTGCCCCCGGCGCGGAGGATCTCGATCCCCACCTTGGTCGCCCGCGTGTCGCCGGACGACACGGCCCCGCCCGTGCCCAGAGGCGCGGGGGTCGAGGCGGCCTGAAGGGACATGGGGAGAAGAATCAGGGCGAGAGCAACAACAAGGGTGCGCATGGCGGGGAAGATACCATCAGGCCCCGTCCTTGTTTCTCATCTCACGCATCGCGGCCACGCTGGATACGGTCGAGACCACGTAGGGCACGGCCAGGGTCAGGAGGATGCGGGCGAAACGGGCCCCGTCGACCTCTCCCCGCAGGATGGCGTCGCCATGGTTGATGGTGATCAGAATCGCTCCGACCACCAGCATGATGCGCACAGCCCTCCGGCGCACGGGGCCGGAGAAGGCGAGTTGAAGCCATTCTTTCAACTGGTCGGCTCGAAGACGATGTTGCGGAGGCCGTCGGCCTGCTGCAGCACCTGGTCGCGCTTGTGGTGGGTGCGGGCGGCGAGGTGGTGCTCGTTCGCCTCCCGGTATCGGGACTCGGCCTGTTTCAGCAAGGCTGCGGCCTCGCCCGACCTCCCCTCCTGGCGCCGCACGGCCGCCTCGAACTCCAGCAGTCGCGCCTCGACCAGCAGGTCGCCCGTGCCGTGCCCCAGCCTCCCTGCTGCCTCGTGCAGCGCCTCCTCGGCCCCGGGGACGTCACCCGCCCGCAGCTTCGCCTCGCCGAGGAGCGCCCAGGCGCGGGCCTCCAGGTCCTGGACCACCGGCGCCACGTGCAGGGCCTCGTCGAGGAGGTCCGCGGCCGTCAGCACCAGGGAGGAGAGCCGCCCGGATTCGGCCGCGTCGCCGTCGGCGGCGGCCAGGCTCCGCTCGAGCAGCACCTCGCAGACCCCCCAGGTGTGGAAGCGGGCATCCATCCGTAGCGTCTCCTCCTGTTGCTCGGCGGGCAGCAGGAGCAGACGCGAGCACAGGGCCGGGGCTTCGGCGCGTTCACGGTCGAGGGTGGCCTGGGTGCGGGTCAGCCGTTCAAGCAGGCTCCGCGCCTCGCCGTTGGCGTGATTATCGTTCATAGGGAAAGAAGAGAAGCTCTTCCCAACAGTGCCGCGGGAGCGTGGAAAGGGGACGCCCGAGAGCGCTTTTTCTATCCGGGAGGCTGGAGCAGGTCCGCGGTCGGCTTGTGGAGGACCGCGCCGTCGTGGGTGAGGAGCGAGCCGGCGAGCACCTCGTCCGCGGCATCGATGGTGACGCTGCCCTCCTTGACGATCTCCTGGAGGAGCGCCAGCACGTTTTTCGCGTAAAGGTTGCTCGCGTCCGTGGGCATGCCGGCGGGCAGGTTCGAGGGGCCGAGGATGAGCACGCCGTTGTGCACCACCTCGCGGTCGGGCTGCGAGAGCTCGCAGTTACCCCCCTGCTCGACCGCGAGGTCGACGATGACCGAGCCGGGGCGCATGACCTCCAGCATTTCCTTCGTGATGAGGATCGGGGCGCGCCTGCCCGGCACCAGGGCGGTGGTGATGGCGGCGTTGGCGGTCGAGAGGTGCTTCTTGACGATCTCGCGCTGCTGGCGGAGGAACTCCTCGCCCATCTCGCGGGCATAGCCCCCCTGCCCTTCGCCGCTGGGCAATTGATCTGAAGGGGGGGGAAGAGGGATGAACTTGCCGCCGAGCGACTCCACCTGCTCCTTGACCACCGGCCGGACGTCCGAGACCTCGACCACGGCGCCCAGGCGGCGGGCCGTGGCGATGGCCTGCAGGCCGGCCACGCCGGCGCCCATGATTACGACACGGGCGGGTGCGATGGTGCCGGCCGCGGTCATCAGCAGGGGGAAGTACTTGGGCAGCCGCCAGGCAGCCAGGAGCACGGCGCGGTAGCCGGCGATGCTGGCCTGGGACGACAGGGCGTCCATGGACTGGGCGCGGGTGATGCGCGGGATCAGCTCCATGGCCAGGGAGGTGACCTTGCGCTCCGCCATGGAGCGCACGAGGTCCAGGTTCTGGTGCGGCGCGAGCAGGCCGATGAGCACGGCGCCCGGCTTGAGGCCGGCCACGTCGTCCGGTTCCGGAGGCCGGACCGTGAGGATGACGTCCGCGGTTTCGGCGGCCGCCCCGGGATCGTCGGTCAGGCGGGCGCCGGCGCTCTCGTAATCGGCGTCGGGGTAGGCCGAGCCCTCGCCCGCGCCGCGCTCGATCACGACCTCCAGGCCCTGCTTGATCATCTTCCGGACGGTGTCCGGCGTCGCCGCGACCCGGGTTTCGCCCGGCCGCCTCTCTCGGGGGATGAAAACGTTCGCCATGGCAGCTCCCGCTGGTATTTGCGCCGGATCGGGGATGCGCATCCTATCGCATCCTCACTCCACTTCGATCTTTTCCTTCTCCTGCTCCGCGGCCAGCTCCTCGATCTCGCGCCGGGCCTCCGAGTCGCGATAGTCCTCGGGCCCGAGCGCTGTCGGATCGGCCACTTCGCTGGGATCCATGGGCCGCAGCAGCGAAGCGACGATGGCCACGGTCAGGATCCCCAGCACGATGGCGAGCGACCACGAGGTCGGGATGTGCACCCAGTTGTGGGTCAGCATCTTGGCGCCGATGAAGGCCAGCACCAGGCCGAGCCCGAAGCCCAGGTAGCGGAATTTGTGCATCAGCCCGGCGAGCAGGAAGGACAGCGCGCGCAGGCCGAGAATCGCGAAGATGTTCGACGTGAAGATGATGAACTGGTTGCGGGTGATGGCGAAGATGGCGGGGATCGAGTCCACCGCGAACACGATGTCCGTGGCCTCGATCACCACCAGGACGAGCATCAGGGGGGTGGCGACCCGCCGGCCGTTCTCCACCGCGAAGAAGCTCTTGCCGTGATAGCGCGGGGTCAGGGGCACGAAGCGCTGGAAGAGCTTCACCACCGGGTTCTTCTCCGGATGGACCTCGGTCTCCTTCTGCACCAGGATCTTGACGCCGGTGTAGACCAGGAACGCCCCGAAGACGAAGATCATCCACTCGAAGCGCTCGATCAGGGCCGCGCCCATGGCGATGAACACGCCGCGGGAGATGAGAGCGCCCAGGATGCCCCAGAACAGCACGCGGTGCTGGTACTGCGCCGGCACCGCGAAGTAGTTGAAGATGACGATGAAGACGAAGATGTTGTCGAAGCTCAGCGAGCGTTCGATGACGTAGCCCGTCAGGAACTCGATCCCGGGCTGGGAGCCGAACTTGTAGTAGATCCAGTAGTTGAAGACGAGGGCGAGGATCGTCCAGAAGACCGACCAGAAGAGGGACTCCCGCAGGGAGATCCGCCGCTCCTTGCGGTGGAAGACCCCCAGGTCCAGCGCCAGCATGATGGCGACCAGGGTGAAGAACACGCCCCATTGCAGGGGGGTCCCGATCTGTTCCATGGTTCCTCGGCCTCTCCGTTGTGGGGGCCCGCGGACGTGCGGGGCAGGCGGATCTTAACCGAAGAGCGGGAGGAACCAGGGGCGGAACAGGGCGGACGCCCCGGATGGGCCGTCCGCCCGGAGGGGCTCAGACGTTCTTCAGGTGCTCGTTGACCAGCTTGGTCATCTCGAACATGCTGCACGAGTCCTTGCCATTGAAGACCCTCTTCAGCTTGGCGTCGGCCTTGATGGTGCGCTTGTCCTTGGGGTCCTGGAGGTTGTTGCTGCGGATGTAGTCCCAGATTCGCTTGGTCACCTCGGTGCGCGGGATGGGATCGGTGCCCACGACCGCTCCCAGCGCCTCGTCGGGCTGCATGGGCTTCATGAAGGCGCCGCCACCACCGCCGCCAGCGCTCTTCTTCGCGCCGCCTGCCGATTTCCCTGCCGCTTTCTTC
>DASUNJ010000478.1:0-3796 GCA_036277235.1 Thermoanaerobaculia bacterium
TCCCGGACCAGGCGCGACTTGCCGATGCCGGCCTCGCCCGCGAGGAGCACCGCCTGTCCCTTGCCTTCCCGGGCCATGGACCACCGCTCCAGCATCAGCTCCAGCTCCTGGCCGCGGGCGACCAGCGGCACCAGCACGATGCCGGTGGTCGAG
The DNA here is from genome assembly GCA_036277235.1 of Thermoanaerobaculia bacterium. GTDB lineage: Bacteria > Acidobacteriota > Thermoanaerobaculia > Multivoradales > UBA5704 > DATMER01. The sequence goes on from DASUNJ010000478.1 coordinate 154, forward strand.
TCCTCGCCGCTCTGGAGATCCCGCGGCTGCAACACCTGCCAGGCCCGGCCGGGCTCCACCTCCTCGCAGACGAAATAGCGCTCGATCAGCCGCCAGGTGGAACGGCTGACCAGCACGGCCCCGGGACCGCCGAGGCCCAGCACCGTGCCGGCCAGGTTGGGGAGGTCGCCCAGAGCCAGCTCCTCGCGCCAGGAGCCGGCCGCCCGTGCCACCACCACCGTTCCCGTATGGAGCCCGATCCGCACCGCCGGCCCGGCCGAGCGCTCGAATCGCGCCGCGATCTCCAGCGCCGAGTGTACGGCCCGGCGGGCGTCGTCCTCGTGCGCCTGGGGATAGCCGAACGTGGCGTGCAGCTCACCACCCAGGCCGGGTTGGAGGTTTCCTTCGAAGCGCTGCACGGCCTCCGACAGCAGGGCCTGGAGTTGGGGCATGTGCTCCAGCAGCTCCTCGGGATCGAGAGCCTGCCCGGTGCGCCCGATCAGGCCGCAACGCACCGCCGTCACCTGCCGGCGCTCGCCGCTGGAGCGGCGGGTGGCGACGGTCGTGGGCGGGCCGTCCAAGGAAGCAGAGTACGAGGACGGCATGTCCGTGAGTTCCGTTCCGGACGGCGGGTGGAAGGCCGCCGATTCGGAAGTCTGCCCGCCCGGCAGGCTCATCCGCTCCAGGGCCATGAGCACCGACTGCGCGTTCTGCGGGCGCTGCGCCGGATCCTTCTGGAGCAGGTGGTCGATCAGGCCGGAGAGCTCCTCGGGCAGGCGCGGGTTGGTCTCCCGGGCAGGCGGCTGGCGGTGCAGGCAGACCCGCTTCAGCGTCTCGATCACGCTCTTGTCGTAGAACGGCGAAGTGCCGGTGAAGGTCTCATAAAGCAGGGTGCCGAAGGAGAACAGATCGGTGCGCGGATCGATCAGCCGCCCCTCGATCTGCTCCGGCGCCATCGAGCGGCAGGTGCCCAGGACCATGCCGTCGACGGTCAGCGCGGCCTCGGCCTCGGCGTGCTCCACCCGCTTGGCGAGGCCGAAGTCGAGGATCTTGGGCCGGCCGCTCGCCGTGACGACGACGTTCTCGGTCTTGAGGTCGCGGTGGACCACCCCATGGACATGGGCCTCGACCAGGGCGGAGGCGATCTCGCGGGCCAGGGCGAGCCCCTGCGCCAGCTCCATGGGGCCGTCGCGGAGGATCTGGGCGAGGGTCTTGCCCTCCACCAGCTCCATGACGATGCCGTCCCCCTCCTCGGTCTGGACCATGTCGAAGATCCGGACGATGGCGGGATGGCTCAGCCGGGCGCTCGCCCGCGCCTCCCGGCGCAGCCGCTCGCGGCCCACCTTGTCCTCGTGCCTGCCCGGCTGGATGAACTTGACCGCCACCCAGCGGTCCAGGCGCTCGTCGTAGGCGCGATAGACAACCCCCATGCCACCGGAGCCGATCTGCTCTTCGAGGCGGTAGGGTCCTATCCTTTCGGGCTGCACGCTGGCTGGTTCCGTTTCGGAGGCGGTTTATCTTAAGTCCGCGCCCCTCCAAAGCCAAGCCGCTTGTGCTAGCCTTGCCGCAGCATCTGAAATCCATTCAGCCGTGACGGCGTGCCGGGCTCTTCGACATGCTGGCTCGCGGCGCATGTTCAAGGAGGCATGAGTTGGAGCTGAACGGTCTCGACCAGCTTTTTCCTCGTAACGGCAACCTGCCCTGTCCTTTCCTCCTGCGCATGAACGGCGCCGCCAAGCGCATCGGCGACGGCGAGCCGGCCTTCGAGCTGCAGATCCGCAACGGCAGCGGTGTCAAGGCTTTGCGCAGCTTGAACGAGCTCGCCATCGCCGAGGCCTACGTGCGCGGCGACCTGGAGATCGAGGGCGACGTCATCCGGGCGATGTGGTTCCGCGGCCTGCTGTCCGACGACAACCTCTGGATCAAGGCCTGGCGCCGGCTGCAGCCGCTGCTGCTGGGCCGCCTCAAGCTGAACCCCGACTGGATCGCCAAGCACTACGACTCCGGCAACATCCAGCTCTTCGCCCTGGACCGGGACTGGCGGGCCTACACGCCCGGTATCTATGAGACCGGGGAGGAGACCCTGGAGGAGAGCACGCTCAAGAAGTACCGGTTCGCGCTGGACTCCATGCGGGTGAAGGAGGGGGAGCACGTGCTGGAGGTGGGCTGCGGCTGGGGCGGCTTCACCCACTTCTGCTCGAATCACGGCTTGAGAGTCACTGGCATCACGCTCTCCAAGGACCAGTTCGGCTACACGGGGAAGCTCATCCGCGACCGCGGGCTGAACGCCGAGGTGCGCTACCAGGACTTCTTCACCTTCCGCCCGGAGCGGAAGTTTGACGGCATCTCCATGATGGGGGTGATCGAGGACCTCTCCGACTACCCCTGGGTGCTGCGGCGCCTCAGGGAGCTGGTCAAGCCGGGCGGCCGGGTCTACCTGGACTTCGCCGCGGGCAAGGTGCCGGTCGCGACCTCCAGCTTCATCACCAAGTACGTCTGGCCCGGGAGCTTCCGCATGGTCTACATGCCCGAGCTGATGGCCGCCGCCGACGAGGCCCGCGCGCACGTGGTCGGCGTCTGGGACGACCGCCGCAACTACCACCTCTGGGCCAGGAACGGCCACGACCGCTGGATCGAGAACCGGGACGAGGTGGTGAGCCGCTCCAGCGAGGAGACCTGGCGGCTCTTCAAGCTCCTCTTCGCCGGCACCGCGGGGGTCATGAACGATCCCGCGTACGAGGTGACCGCCTACCGGCTGGTGCTGGAGCTGCCGGGGTAAAGACTGGAAAGGACCAAAAGGACGTAAAGGACTCAAAGGACCCGGAGGGGAGCTCCCCTCGTCCTTCGGGTCCTTATGTCCTTTACGTCCTTTAAGTCCTTTTGGTCCTTTCCGCCTGGGGCGTAAGTCCCACCCGATCGGCAGTACAATGCACTCGCCGAGCGGGCCCGAGCCCGCTCCACCATGGAGAAGAAATCTTGCCGGAGAACCCTGCCGACGTGACATCTCTGCTCGTGGCCTACGGTCATGGCGACCGCGAGGCCTTCGACCTTCTGCTGCCCATGATCTACGACGACCTGCGCCGGGTCGCGCGCCGCCAGCTCAACAAGGTGGGCAACCCGGACAAGGTCCTCGACACCACCGTGCTCGTCCACGAGTCCTACCTGAAGATGGTCGACCAGAACCGGGTCGACTGGCAGAGCCGCGCCCACTTCCTGGGGGTGGCGGCGCGGGCCATGCGCCAGGTGGTCATCGACTACGCCCGGCGGCGCGGCGCGGCCAAGCGCGGCGGCAACGCCATCCAGACCACGATCGAGGAAGGGCACATCGCCATCGACGGCCAGGCCGACTTCCTGCTGTCGCTGGACCAGGCCCTGGGACGGCTCGAGACCCACAACCCGCGGCTCGCCCGCATCGTGGAGTGCCGCTTCTTCGCCGGCCTTTCCGAGGAAGAGACGGCGGCCGCCCTTGCGATCTCCCTGCGCACCGCCCAGCGCGACTGGATGAAAGCCCGCGCCTGGTTGCAGGAGGAGCTGCGCGCCTGATGAGCGCGGGAGCTGATCCCTTGGCCTCCAGCAACGACCTCTGGCAGCGCGCCGACGGGATCTTCGACGAGGCGCTCGACCTTCCCCAGGCCCAGCGCCCAGCGTTCCTCGACCGCGCCTG
>DASUNJ010000479.1:0-8003 GCA_036277235.1 Thermoanaerobaculia bacterium
GACGATCTGCACGAGGCGCTCGTCGGCGTCCTCGACGCGTCCTCGAAGCTGATCGCCGAGCGTCCGGTCCTCGGGGCGGCGCTCTTCGTGGTGCTCTCCGCGCTGTCGGCCATGCTGGCCTTCATGTCCAGCGCGGTGCTCGTGCCCGTGGCCCTCTATGCCTGGGGGAAGACGGTCTGCGCGATCCTGCTCTGGCTGGGATGGATCCTGGGCGGTGCTGCCGCCTACAACCTGGGACGCTGGCTGGGGCGCCCCGTGGTCCGCTGGCTCCTGCCCACCGAGACCCTGGACCGCTACGAGGACCGGCTCTCGAAGGAGACCCCATTCGGCCTGATCGTCCTGCTGCAACTGGCGATGCCTTCCGAGGTGCCGGGCTACCTGCTGGGGCTGGTCCGCTACCCATTCTGGAGGTATCTCCTCGCCCTCGCCCTGGTCGAGCTGCCGTACGCAGTCGGCACGGTCTACCTGGGGGCGAGCTTCCTCGACCGGCGGCTGGCACTGCTGCTGGCCCTCGGGGCTGCCGGGGCGGTGTTCATGTTCCTGGCAGTGCGGACCCTGCAGAGGCGGCTGCAGACCTAGATCACCCGCCACCAGGGCGCCGCCAGCACGCCTTCGGCGATCCACTCGACCTCCTGGCCCGTGTGCAGGAGGAGGCCGGTGCGCGCGAGGTCCGGGTACTCTTCGCGGAAGATCGTCAGGGCGCGGGCGTCGGCGAGCCGGGGTTTGCTGGAGGCCTTGATCTCAATCGGGAGGAGCTTTCCCTGGTATTCGATCACGAGGTCCACCTCGGTTCCCGAGGCCGTTCTCCAATAGAGGACCTCGGGACGGGGGACCTGCGTATCCCTCCAGGCGAGGAGGTCGGAGAGCACCAGGTTCTCCAGGTGCGCTCCCCGGGGCTCGGTCTCGCCGGCGATATGGAGAGCGAGGGCGCTGTCGCACCAGAAGAGCTTCGGCGCCTTGATCAGCCGGCGCGTCCGGTTGACCGCGAAGGGCGGCACGCGCACGAGCTGATAGGAGGTCTCCAGGAGGGACAGGTGGCGGTGGACCGTCGGCTGCGGCAGACCGACGTCGCGGCCCAGCTCCGCCTGGTTGACGAGGCCGCCGAGGCGCAGGCAGGCGGCGCGCATCAGGCGGCGGAAGTCGACCAGGGAGGTCACGGTCGAAAGGTCCTGGAGGTCGCGCTCCAGGTACGTGCGGGTGTAGCCATCGAACCAGAGCGAGCGGGCCTGATCGTCCTGCAGCTCGTGGACGGGAACGGGATAACCGCCGCGCAGAGCGAGAGGCCGCCAGTCCTCCTCGGGGACGTCCTCCGCGCGAAGGAGATCCCTCCACTCCCGGTCGGGCGCGGCGAAGAGCCGGCTCCAGGCACCGGCCTGGCCCAGGCCGAGCTGCTCGCGGCGGGTGAGCGGCCAGAGCGTCAGGTAGGCCGCGCGCCCCGCCAGAGACTCGGAGATCTTCTGCATCAGGAGCAGGTTGGCGGAACCGGTTAGCAGGAATCGGCCGGGGACGCGGCGCTCGTCCACCGCTCGCTTGACGGCCAGGAGCAGGTCAGGGGAGCGCTGCACCTCGTCGAGCGTCAGACGGTCGGAGTTGCGCACCAGTGCGTCAGGCTGCTGCCGCGCCCGCTCCAGGATCTCCAGGTTGTCCAGGGTCAGGTAGGGCCGTCCGTCGAGCGGGCGGACCAGCGTGCTCTTGCCGGTCTGGCGCGATCCGGTGACTACGACCACCGGAAACGAGCGCAACGCCGCCGTCAGGGAAGCTTCGAGAGCCCGGGGGAGGATCTGCAATCTATTCACGCCGTGAATGATTATCATCCACGGCGTGAATGATCTGCAAGCTAGCTCCCGCTCTTCACCGGGATCGGCTCGAACGTGGGCAGGAGGCGGAGGCCCGACTCGTCCACCTTTTTGCGGAAGTCGGCCACGTCCTTGTCGAAGTACTGATTGACCTCGTTGAGCACCTTGGCCACTTCGGCCTCGGCCTGACGCAGGTACTCCAGGTGGGTCGGGCTCGGCGCGTCCATTGAGGAGAGAACGTAGCCGCGGGCGTTGAAGACCTTGGAGAGCGCGTCCTTTTCCGGCTGGATGCCCGGCACGTCGAACGGAATCCAGACTTTCTTCTCGAGGTCGGTCAGGCCCTTCTGGACCTTGCCGGCCGCTTCCGCGAGCGGATCGGGCTTGTCGTCCTTCTTCGGCGCGGGCTTTCCCGTGATCCGGGCCTCGACCCTCGCCCGCTCTTCCTCTTCCTTCTTCCGCTTGTCGAGCAGCGCCGTCACCGACTGGACGTCGGAGCGGGTGCGGTGGATGCGGTCCAGGGCCTCGGCGAGGGAGTCCTGGAGGTCGCCGGTCCTCTGGAGCGCCGCTTCCCGGCTGCGCAGGTCCTGCTCGTTGATCTTCTTGCGCGGATCGGGCAGCACCTTGACCGTCCCCTTGGCCTCCTGGTTGCCGAAGCGCACGGTCACCTGGTAGGTGCCGGGGAGCACTTCGGGCCCGGCCGGGTTCGGCTGGCCTCCCCCGAACTCGGCCGGCACGGGGAACTGCCGGAACCCGTCGCGGCGCAGGTTCCAGACCACCCGGTTCAACCCCTGGCGGGCCGGAGCCGTGAACTTGCGGACGTGGCGGCCCTGGGAGTCGGCGATGAGCACCTCGATCTCCTTGGGCTTCTCTTTTTCCTTCTCTTTCTCCTCTTCCTTCGCGGGCTCCTTCTCCTGTTGCGCCGCGACCTTTTCCCGGGTGGGGGCGGGGCGCTCCTCGGCCGGGACCACGTGCTTGACGGGCTTGGAAGCCGCCTTGGCCTCCGCCTCGCGCTTCTCGGCCCGCTCCTGCTCCTTGCGCACCCGCTCCTTCTCCTCGTCCGGGTGGGGCAGGGTCTTGTCGCTCAGCCAGACGTTGACGAAGGCGCCGTACGGCCTGCTGGCGCCGCGGTACTCCGTCGCTCCCAGGGCGACACCTCCGGGCTCGGGTCCGAACTGGAACTGCTGGGCGTCCGCGATGGCGAAGAGGTGGAGAGGCTTGGCCGCCACCTGGTCCGACATCTCCCGCAGGGGGCGGATGTCGTCGATCACGTAGGCCGCGCGGCCGTGGGTGCCGAGGACGAGGTCATGATCGCGGGGGTGGATCACCATGTCCATCACCGAAACCGTGGGCACGCCCTGCGTCCACTCAAGCCAGGATTTACCCGCATCGAAGCTCGTCCAGAGGCCAAACTCGGTGCCCAGGAAGAGGAGGTCCCTGTCGACCGGGTCCTGCTCGACGTTCAGGGCATATCCCCGGACGCCGTCGGTCGAGAGGCTCTTCCAGCTCTTGCCCCAGTCGTCCGTGCGGTAGGCGTAGGTCTTGAAGTCCGCGCGCCGATGGTTATCGAAGACCACGAAGGCCCCGGCTGGATCGTGCTTGGAGGGCCGGATCTCCGGGATCCAGGTGCCGGCGGGCACCCCCTTGACGTTCTTCTCGACGCTGTCCCAGGTCTTGCCGCCGTCGCGGGTGATATGCAGCCGGCCGTCGTCGCTCCCCACCCAGATCACCCCCTGCTGCAGCGGGCTCGGGGCGATGGCGATGATGGTCGTGTGGTTTTCGGCGGCGGTCACGTCGACCGTCAGGCCGCCGGACTCGTCCTGCTTCTGCTTCTCGGGGTCGTTGGTGGTCAGGTCGGGGCTGATGATGGTCCAGGTCTCGCCGCGGTCCGTGGACTTGTGGAGGAACTGGCTGCCGTAGTAGATCGTGCCCGGGGTGAAGGGGTCGGTGGCCAGGCCGGCGTTCCAGTTGAAGCGCAGCTCGACCCCGTCCGGCGCCGGCGGCTTGATGTCGCGCAGCTCCGAGGTGTTCAGGTCGAAGCGGCCGAGGTTGCCCCCCTGCCACATGGAATAGCCGACCTTGGAGTCCTGCGTGTCGGGGAGGGTCTCGAAGCCGTCGCCGAACCCCACCAGGAGCCACTCGTGATTGCGGATGCCGCCGAAGGCCAGGCTCGAGCTCGGGCCGCGCCACGAGCTGTTGTCCTGCATGCCGCCATAGACGTTGTAGGGCAGGTCGTTGTCGACCGCGATGTGGTAGAACTGGGCCACCGGCAGGTTGAGCACGGCGCGGTTCGTCCGCCCCCGGTCGTAGCTGATCCCGAGGCCGCCGTCGCCGCCCGAGATCAGATGGTCCGGGTTGTCGGGGTCGATCCACAGGGCGTGGAAGTCGCCGTGGATCTCGCCGCCGCTGATCCCCGTCTCGAACGTCTTGCCGCTGTCGTTGGATACCCGCACGTCATAGTCGAGGCTGTAGACGCGGTTCGGCCAGGCCGGATCGACCCGGATGTCGCCGAAGTAGAAGGGCCGCGGGTTGACGTCGTAGCGGCTGTTGGCGCTCTTCCAGCTCTTGCCGCCGTCGTCCGAGCGCAGGAGCGCGCTCTGCGCGGCTTCCACCATGGCGTAGACGATGCCGGGATTGGAGCGCGAGATGGCGAGGCCGATCCTGCCGAGCTCGCCCTCCGGAAGCCCGTCTTCCTGGGTGGCCTTCTTCCAGGTCCGGCCGCCGTCGTAGGTGGAGTAGAGGCCCGAGCCCGGTCCGCCGGACTTGAAGAACCACGGCCAGCGGCGGAACTGCCACATGGACGCGATCAGGTGGTTCGGGTTGGAGGGGTCGATGACCAGGTCGGACGCCCCGGTCTTCTCGTCGACGTAGAGGATCCGGTTCCAGGTCTTGCCGCCGTCCTCGGTCTTGTAGACGCCGCGCTCGGGGTTCTCGCCCCAGAGCTGCCCCATGGCCGTGACCCAGGCGACGTCGGGGTCTCCCGGGTGGAGCACGATGCGGTGGATGCGCTCCGACTTCTCGAGCCCGAGGTGCTGCCAGGTGCGGCCGCCGTCGAGCGTGCGATACATGCCGTTGCCGATCGACACGCTGTTGCGGAGGTTGCCCTCGCCGGTGCCCACCCAGACCACGTCGGGGTTGGACTGGTCGATGGCGAGAGCGCCGATCGCCGCGACCGGCTGGTCGTCGAAGACGGGGCGCCAGGTGAGGCCGCCGTCGATCGACTTCCAGACGCCGCCGGTGGCGGCGCCGACCCAGATGACGTTGGGGCTGGACTCGACCGCGTCGATGGCGGCGATCCGGCCGCTCATGCCCGAAGGCCCGATGGAACGGGCTTTCAGGCCGGCGAGCAGATCCGGGTCGATGGCGCCGGCCGCGGGAAAAGTTGCCACGCCGGCCAGGACCGCGAGGGCGATGAAGACGGAGAGACGGTTCCGGAGCATGAATCCTCCAAACAAAGAATGGGGACGACAGGCCCCGCTCAAGGCGCGGGCTGCTTGATCACTTCGAAGCCGGCGTCCTTCCAGGCCTGGAGACCGCCCAGGAGGGCCGCCGAGTTCTCGTATCCGTTCTTGCGCAGCTCGAGCACCGCACCGGCGCTCGTGTTTTCGGCGTGTCACGTGCAGTAGGCGATGATCTGCTTGTCCTTGGGCAGCTCGCTCAGCCGGGCGGCGACCTCGTAGGTGGGCAGGCTGATGGCGCCCTTGGCGTGCTCCTGCTGGTAGCTCATGGCCGAGCGGACGTCCACGAGGACCGCCTTGCCGGCGTCGATGGCCTTCTTGGCGTCGGCCACGGAGATGCGCGGCGCCTCGGGCTCGGGCGGGGTCTGAGCTGCGATGCCCGCGATGCCGCCGGCCGCGAGGAGCACGGCGGCGAGGGGGAACAGGTGCTTCAACATGTCGACTGCCTCCTTTGACAGAGCCCCTTTCTACCCCTCGGGGGCGCAGAAGTCCACCTCTCTGCGCAAAACGTCTACGCAAAACGGGCCTCCAGGTTCTCTTCTCGGGCGCGCAGGGCGAGGTATTCGTCCCGGTCCTCGGGGCGCATCTCCATCCACTGCTCGACGCAGGAGGTCAGGAGCGATCTCTCGCGGCTGGAGAGCGCGGTATTGGGGTCGGTGGAGTCGGTGGAGTCGGTGGAGTCGGCGATCCGCCGCAGGCAGGCCAGCTTGTGCTCGGCCCGGCTGCGGCGGACGGGCTTCATGAGGGCGGCGAGCGCCCAGGCCAGCGGCTCGGGACGCTCCAGGTAGTAGTCCGCCCGCGCCTCGGACAGACCGAACGCGGTGTAGAAGATCCGCACGACCTCCATGTCGTAGACCGTGCTGACCGCGGCGGACTCCAGGTTGGGTCCGGGCCGGCCGCCGCGCAGGTAGAGGACGCTCAAGAGGACCGGCTGGACCATCCGGGTCTCCAGGGCGAGGAACCAGCGGCCGAAGCGCCGGGCCGTCTCGGCCGGGCCGCGGAGCTCGGGCTCGACCTGGATCAGGAGGGTGAGGGAGCTGCCGTCGCGGGCGGGGATCTCGGCCACGGCGCCGATCTCGGTCCGCTCCTCGTCGGTCCAATCGGACATGTCGACCACCGGGAAGCGCGCCCGCTCGGGGAAGAGGTGGACGGCGGTATCGGGCTCGACGATCTTCAGATAGTCGCCGAGGAACGTCTGGAACAGCTCGCGGAAGAACAGGTAGGGCATCGCGTCTCTCCTTTGCCAGGGAAGAGACGGAAAACGGGTCGGAAATGTCATTTGCTGAAGGACCAAAAAGGACGGAAAGGACTCAAAGGACAACAAGGACGGAAGCGGTCCCTTAAGTCCTTTAAGTCCTTTTGGTCCTTGATCTCCGGGTTTTCGTGTTACGTTGGAAAGCCCTGATGCGAGGTGCGGCGATGAGACAGCGAGAGTTCAGATATCGGCGGCCCCGGCGCTCCCGCGGGCTGTTCTGGGTGCTGCTGGGGCTGGCCGGGATCGGCACGGCGGCCGTGGTCCTCGGAGAGCGCCGCCGGCGCAGCTCCGCGCCGGATCGGCCCGAGGAAAGCCCGTCGGCGCAGGGCTTCTATCCTCCCGAGCCGCCGGAGAGCGTCTCGGTCTGGCTCGCGGGTCCGGCCGGCAATCTCTATGTCCGCGACGGCGGCAAGTCGGAGCACGTCCCCATCGTCTTCGTACACAGCTTGGCGGGGAACGGCGGCCAGTGGGCGCTGCAGCTCGATCACCTGCGACGCCGTCGCCGGGCGGTGGCGTTCGACCTGCGCGGGCACGGCGAGTCGGACCCGGCGGAGGATGGCGACTATTCGATCGCCGGTCTCGCCACGGACGTCGAGGCGGTCGCGGACCAGCTCGGGATGCGCCGGTTCATCCTCGCAGGACACAGCCTGGGGTCGGTGGTGGCGATCGAGTACGCCTCCCGGCATCCGGAGCGGGTGGCGGGGCTCCTGCTGGTGGACCCGAACGGCGATCTGACCCGGATGCCGCAGGATCAGAAGGAGTCGTTCGTGGGACCGCTGCGCCAGGACCCGATCGGCGAGCTGACCTCCTACTACCGCCAGCTCGTCGTCGGGGGAGACGCCGACGCGGCCCGCTGGGTCCTCGAAGATCTCCGGCTCACCCACGAGGACGCCGTCTTGGCGGCTCTGGAGAGCTCGATGGAGTACCCGGTCATCGAGGCGCTCGGGAAGTACCCCGGGCCGAAGCTCGCCGTGGTCAGCGACAGGAACAACCTCCCCTACAGCCTCCACCGCATGCTGCCCGAGCTCACCGCCCGTCTCATGACCGGCACCGGCCACTGGCTGATGATGGACCGCCCCGAGCTCTTCAACCGGATCGTGGACGAGTTCCTGGAAGAAGTCGAGGGGGAGTAGCCCTTCGAGCCGCCGCGGCTCGACCCTGAGCGGCAGCGGCTCAACGTCCAGCGGCCACGGCTCCAGGATCAGGGGTCGCGGCTCGGCGTTTAGCGGCCGTGGCTAGGCAACTAGCAGCCATGGCTAGGCAACGAGCGATGACGGCTCGCAGACGAGCAGCCATGGCTTCAGGAGGAGCAGCGACGGCTCGGAGGCGAGCCGCTGCCGCTCGAAGACGAGCAGCCCTTACTCAAAGCTGAGCCGAGCGGGCTCTTCCAGGATCTGGAGCACCGCCTGGGCACAGAACACCCGATCACGGCGGGCATCCGTCAGAGGGAGGAGCACGTCGGCAGCCTCCAGGCGCTGCACGGCGCGCTGGGCAGTG
>DASUNJ010000480.1:0-7107 GCA_036277235.1 Thermoanaerobaculia bacterium
CGGCGCGAAGCCGCCATAGGTCAGCAGGCACCAGGCGCCGATCACGAGCAACGGCGCCAGCAGCCCCAGCACCGCCCTGGTCGTCCGCGGAAGCGGCTCGCGCAGGGCGAACAGACGGGATCTCTTCCTTGCCATGCCGATGGCGGCCCTACTGGGTCGCCAGGACCACCTTGATGTCGGTCCGGCGGTTCAACTGGCGCCCCGCCTCCGTGGTGTTGTCGGCTACCGGATTCTCCGAGCCGCGCCCGATGGTCTGGAAGCGCGCCGCGTCGATGTTGGGGAAGTTCTCCAGGATGTAATCCTTCACCGCCAGCGCCCGCCTCTCGGAAAGCGTCAGGTTCGTTCTCGCCGAGCCGGTCGCGTCCGTGTTCCCCTCGACCCGCAGGTAGGTGTTGCCGAACGAGGTCATGCTCTCCCCCAGGGCGTCGAGGACGATGAAGGAGCCCGCCATGATCTCGTCCGATCCCGGAGTGAAGTGGATCTGGATCTGCTTGTTGATGATCGCGCGGTCCTTCTCCGAGGGAGCCTGGGCCGCGAGCTTCGGCTCCTCGACCCTCTGGCCGGGGTATTGCGCGGCCAGCACCTGGAGGAAACGGGCATCCGCCCAATCCTTGGCGTCGACGGACCGGGTCACCAGCCCCTTCTTGCGCCAGATGATGAAGGCCGTGTCGAACAGGGTGTCGAAGTGTGCCTTGCCGCCGGCCAGGCCGTAGAACTGCGCGTTGTCGGCGTACGGCGTGAGCTTCAGGCCCGAGAGCATGCCGGAAATCGTGTCGCTGTCGAGCTTCAGGGCCTTGCCGACGACGGCGTAGCTGCCTTCCGGGTCGCTCTTGATCGTCTCGATCCCTTCGAGCCAGCCGTGGACGAAGTCGCGCACGGTCTCGGGGGCGCTGTCGATGAGGTCCTGCCGCGCGATCAGGGTGTCGGCGATGATGTTGGTCGCCGCGCTGGTCGACACCAGCACGTGCGCCTCGTCGCCGCGCGCCGCCACGGCGCCCGACAGGTCCGGCTCCCAGGTGACGGCGGCGTCGACCTGTCCGGCCGTGAACATGGCCGCCGCGGCCGGAGCGTCCTGGGTGAAGATGATGTTCTTCTCGACGGTAGCCCGGTCGTCGGGGGACAGGCCGGACTGGGCGAGCAGGTAGAGCAGCAGGAAGTGCGAGGGCGTGAACTGCGTGCAGGAGATCTTGCGGCCCTTCAAGTCCTCGATGGACTTGATCGACGACAGGGAGACGATGCCGTCGCCGCCCCGCGACCAGTCCTGCATGAGGATCGACTTGCTCCTCTGGTTCTGCTCGGCGAGGATCGAGGCCTCGCGCGCCCAGTTGTCGACCGTGTCCCACATGATGTCCACGTCGCCCTTGCGGAAGGCCGCGAACTTGGCCGCCGGATCCTCCAGGAGGACGAACTTCACGTCCATCCCGAACTGCCGCCGGTAGCTCGAGCCCGCGTTCGGATCGAGGCCGTTGTTGAAGACGATGCCGGGCGCGTGGCCGGCCCAGGTGTTGATGGCCACCACCAGCGGGCGGTCGAGCTTGCCGCTGCCCAGATCGGCCGCAGCGGTGACCCCTTCCGAGCCTCTGCCGCGCTCGGGATCGGGCGGAGCGTTCCCAAGACCCTCGAAATCGCCCTTCTCCACCGTCTCGGTCTGCGCTGCATCATCCTTGTCTCCCACGGCCCACGTCTTCAGGCCGGGAGCGAAACGGCGGACGCTGAAGAACGCCGCCACGAGCAGTGCCACGACGATGATCATCTTCCCCAAGGGGGTGAGCTTCATTTTCTCTTCTCCTGTGGTGGTTCCAGCAGCATGGGCATGCGGCTCGGTCCGGGGGGAGATTGTATCCCAACCGCCGGGAATGCCCAGCGCGGGTCCAGGACTGAATACGGCAAGGAGACGGGAAGGTTGTGGGCTGCCGCCGGCCGGGCGCCAGGTGCTATAGTTACTGCTCCATGTCGCAGCCTTCTCATCGGGCTCGCCTGCGGACTCCCTGGGCCGCGCTCTGCCTGCTGCTCGCCTGGATGCTCCCGAATGCCGGGCTGCTCCTCTCCGCCGGCACCGACACCTGCGCCTGCGGCATGAGAGGCGGCTGCATCTGCAAGCTGGCCGCTGCGGAAGGCGCCCATTGCGACAAGAAGGGCGGCGGATGCTCGATGAAGAGCGCCCCCCAGCCTGACGCCACCCCCCTTCTCGCCAGCCTCGACCTGCGCGGATGGCTCCACGGCACCGCCAGCCTGGCCCTCCCCGGAGCGGAGCCGACCGGCACGGTGATCGCCGGCGCCCTCTCTCTGCCTCCCGCGCCCGCCCACCTCCCCCCGACTCCTCCCCCGCGCCTCCTCTTCCCCGCCTGACCGTTCAGATCGCCTGAAACGATCGGCCCCTCGGAAGGAGGATGCTTATGTCGTCTGCCCGCAAGCAGGCGTGCGCCTGCGTACTCATGCTGCTCGCCGTCCCCGGCTTCGCCCAGACTCCGGACGAACCGGAAGAGCCCGAAAGCCGCTATGAGGACGAAATCACCGTCGTCGAAAAGAAAGAGCCCTCGCGCACGCTCCCCGGCCCCGAGACCGCGGCGCGCGAGATCGCCGAGATCCCCGGCGGCGCCGCCCTGGTCGACGCCGAGGTCTACAAGCGCGGCCGCACCTCGACCCTCAAAGATGCCCTGGACTTCACGCCCGGAGTCTTCGTCCAATCCCGCTTCGGCTCCGAAGAAGCGCGCCTCTCCATCCGCGGCTCCGGCCTGCAGCGCACCTTCCACGGCCGGGGCATCAAGCTGCTCCAGGACGGCATCCCTCTCAATCTCGCGGACGGCGGCTTCGACTTCCAGGCCGTCGAGCCGCTGAGCGCCCGCTACATCGAGGTCTACCGCGGCGGCAACGGCCTGCGCTACGGCTCCTCGGCCCTGGGCGGCGCCATCAACTACGTTTCGCAGAGCGGCTACGGCGCCCCGCCGGTGCAGGTGCGCCTCGAAGGGGGCGCCTACGGCTACCTGCGCGGCCAGGCGGCCGCCGGCCTGGTGCGCGGCCGTATGGACGGCTTCGCCACGCTGACCCATTTTTCCCAGGACGGCTTCCGCGATCACAGCCTCCAGAGCACGAACCGCTTCTTCGGCAACTTCGGCTGGCGGATGGAGGGAGACCGGGAGACCCGCTTCTTCGTCACCTCGGTCAAGACCGACTCGGAGCTGCCCGGCAACCTGACCAAGGCGCAGCTCGAAGCCGACCCTTCGCAGGCGGCGCCCGGCAACCTCGCCCTCGATCAGAAGCGCGACTTCAATCTCTTCCGCCTCTCCAACCGCACGACCCTGCCCCTCGGCCCATCCAGCCGGCTCGACCTCGGAGCCTTCTGGTCGAACAAGGACCTGGATCATCCCATCTTCCAGGTGCTCGCCCAGAAATCCAACGACGTCGGCGCCGAGGCTCGCTACGAGCGCCAAGGCAAGCGCAACGTCTTCGTCCTCGGCTTCAGCCCGGCCGCCGGGATCGTCGAAGACGACCGCTTCGTCAACGCGGCAGGCCGCCGCGACGCCCGCACCGCCGACGGCGAGACCACTTCCCTCAACCTGGACCTCTACGCCGAGGACCGGCACGAGCTGCGGCCGGGCCTCACCCTCACGGCCGGCGCGCAGCTCTCGCGCGCCATCCGCGACTTCGACGACGCCTTCCTGGCCAACGGCGATCAGACCGACCGCCAGGAATTCGACGGGTTCAGCCCCAAGCTCGGCCTGATGTGGGACGCGACTTCCAGGGCGTCCGTCTTCGCCAACGTCAGCCGCAGCTTCGAGCCTCCGTCGTTCGGCGAGCTGGTCAGTATCGGCGGCAGCGGCCTGCTCCAGCTCGACGCCCAGACCGCCACCACCGTCGAGGCCGGGACCCGCGGCCATGCAGGCCGTTCCGCTTGGGACCTGGCCATTTACCACGCCCGCCTGGACGGCGAGCTGCTCAGCTTGAACGACGCCGCCGGCAATCCCCTGGGCACCATCAATGCCGGCCGCACCCTCCACACCGGCATCGAAGCCGGCATCGAAGTCCGCTTCGGCCGCGGCCTGCTTTGGCGCCAGGTCTACAATTGGAGCCGCTTCTCCTTCGCGGACGATCCCACCTTCGGCGACAACCAACTGGCCGGAATCCCCGAGCACTTCGCCCGCGCCGAGCTGCTCTATGAGACCGAGTCCGGCTTCTACGGCGGGCCCAACCTCGAATGGGTCCCCGACGACTACCCGGTCGATCACGCCAACACCCTGTTCGCGGAGAGCTACACGATCCTCGGCCTGAAGCTCGGCTACCGAGCCGCCAGCGGCTTCGCCGGCTTCGTCGAAGCGAAGAACCTCACCGACGAGACCTACGCAGCAACGACCGGGGTCATCGCGGACGCCCGGGGCCGGGATTCGGCCCAGTTCCTCCCCGGCGACGGAGCGTCGGTCTTCGCCGGCCTGGAGTACCGCTGGTGAGATTCCCCGGCTCGCTGCTCCTTCTCCTCGTGCTGCTCGGGTGCGGCGGCGAGCCGGCCTCCCTCCGAACTTCCTTCATCGGCCGCGATCCCGCTCTGCGCTGGGACCGGCACGGCGGGCTCCACGCCGCCTACGTAGAAGACGGCCCGCAGGGCGCGGCGGTCGTCTACCGCCAGCTGGGGAGCTCTCCAGCCGGTCCGTTCCCCGTCTCGCCTCCCGGGCTCAAGGTCTCGGCTCATGGCGAAGCGAACCCGGCCCTCGAGGTGCTCCCCGACGGCGGGCTCCTGGTGGCCTACCCCGTCTCTTTGCCGGGCAAGTGGAAGAGCGAGATCCGGGTGCAACGCTCGGACGACGGCGGCCGGACCTGGGGGCCGGCCCGGCTCCTCCACGAGCCGCGCGACGGCTCCCACTCCTATCTCTCCTCAGCCCAGACGCCCACCGGAAGCGTGGTCTTCGCCTGGCTCGACAACCGCTCGGGCCACATGGGCCTGCACACCGCGGCCAGCGCGGACGGCCGGACCTTTGCCGCCGCCCGGACCTCGGACCCCAAGACCTGCGAATGCTGCGGAACGGCGCTCCTCGCCGGCCGCCAAGGCGGCCTCTGGCTCGCCTACCGCGCTCTCGGCGAAGGCAACGTCCGGGACATCCGCGTGCTGCGCGCCGAATCCGCGGAAGAAGCTTTTGGCGGAAGCGCCAGCCTCTCCGACGACCGCTGGGCTCTCGACGGCTGTCCTCACACCGGGGCTCGGATGACGGAAGACCCTGAAGGGAAGCTGTGGGCGGCCTGGTTCACGGCGGGAGGCGCGGAAGGGCCGGGCATCTACGCGACTTCCTCCCCGGACCGGGGCAGTACCTTCGCTTCCCGCTCGCCGGTGGCCCTGGGCACGACGGTCAAGCACCCGGAGATCGGTGCTCTGCCGGACGGCCGCATCGCCGTGCTCTACGAAGAGACTGGCGGCTCCCATCCGATCCTCTTCCGCGTCCACGATCCCCGGTCCGGAGCCTGGAGCGCGCCGAAGGCGGGCTCGCCCCAGGGAGCCTATCCACGCCTGGCGACGGCTACAGGGAAGGCAGCCGTGGCCTTCACCTGCCGGGCCGAGACCGGAACCCGAGTCGTCGTGGCCGACTGGCAAACGTTCGAGGACGGAAAGATGGACTGGTCCGGCTGCATCGGCGAGCCTCTGCCCGAGCATCACCATCCTTAGAGCCCGTCACGGAATGGTATGGATATTGCGTCGAATTGACGCGGAATTGTCCGCCGATGGAGAAAATGACATGGCGAAACCAGCAAAGAACACGATTTGCCTTTGGTACGATGGCGACGCCGAGGACGCGGCTCGATTTTACGCCAGCACCTTTCCCGATTCATCCGTTGGCGCGGTACACCGCGCACCGGGAGACTTTCCGTCCGGAAAGAAAGGGGATGTGTTGACGGTCGACTTTACCGTGATGGGAATTCCCTGCCTCGGGCTCAATGGTGGACCAGAGTTCAAGCACAATGAAGCGTTCTCGTTTCAGGTCGCAACCGACGACCAGGCCGAAACGGATCGTTACTGGAACGCAATCGTCGGCAACGGCGGCCAAGAGAGTGCGTGCGGCTGGTGCAAGGACAAATGGGGCTTGTCCTGGCAGATTACGCCGGTGGCGCTGACGGAAGCGATAACCGATCCCGATCCCGCTGCCGCCAAGCGCGCGTTCGATGCGATGATGGAGATGCAAAAGATCGACATCGCCGCAATCGAGGCGGCCCGCCGCGGTTGAGGTTGCACCTACACAGCCTGGGGCAGGATCTCGACGTATCCCTCCGTTCCATGCACTCGGATCCGCTGCCCATCCCGGATCAGGCGGGTGGCACGCTCTACCCCCACGACGGCCGGCAAGCCGTACTCCCGTGCGATCACTGCGCCGTGGGTCATCAGGCCCCCCACCTCCGTCACCAGGCCCTTGATCGCGACGAACAGGGGCGTCCAGCTGGGGTCCGTGTAGGCGGTGACCAGGATGTCGCCCGGTTCGAGATCCGCTTCCGCCATGTCCAGGATGACGCGGGCCCGCCCCTCGATGGTGCCGGCGGAAACCGGCAAGCCGACCAGCGCGCCGGCCGGGAAGTCGTCGCGCCGGTACGATCCGGTCATGCCTTCACCCTCCGACGTGAGCACCCGGGGCGGCGTGAGCGCCTGATACGACTTGAACGCGTCCTTGCGCTGGCGGATGAGCTGCTCATCGACCTGGTTCGTGCGCAGGACGTCGTGGAGCTCCTCGAACCTGAGGTAGAAGATGTCCTCTTTCTCACGAAGCACATTGGCCTGCACCAGGCGCTCGGCTTCCTCCATCAAGGCCTGCTTGTAGACGAAGTTGCGGCTGACCATGCCGTACTTCGGGTACTCCCGGTATCCGGCGAACGTCCGAACGCGATCGATCATCCGCTTGGTCTCCGCAGCCTTCTCGTCCCCGTCCGGCAGCGCGCGCAAACGCTCGAGCAGCTCCTGCTCCTTGTTCCAGGCCTCCTTCCGCCCCTGCTCGAAGCGTCGTGCCGCGGCGCCCGGTTCGAAGTTCTCGATGTGGCTCAGGAGAATTGGCACGAGCATGGTTGGGCGCTCGCTCCAACGCGGCCTGGTGATGTCGATCTCCCCAGCGCCACGCATGCCGTACTTCTCGAGCCAGC